>JBATYG010000629.1:0-18309 GCA_049673945.1 Occallatibacter sp. | reverse complement strand
ACGACGCCGTGCTGCCTCAGCCCGGCCAGCAGGCCGTCGCTGCAGAAGCGGCCGAGGGAGCTTCGCTGCGCAAGCCTCTCATCACCATCGGTGCCGGCATATTTGCGATGATCCTCGCGATGCCGCTCGGTGCGCACATGGGTTCCTTAGACCGGCTCATGATGGACGGGCTCCCCTTTCTCTACTCCATTCCTCCGGACCTTATTCGCTGGACGCTTCTGCTGCTGACCGGAGCCCTGCTCTATTGGGCCGGCCGCGGCATTTTTATCAGCGCCGGCCGCGGGCTGCGGCATGGCGACACCAACATGAACACGCTGGTCAGCCTTGGAACCGGCGCCGCCTTCCTCTACTCTGCCGACGCCACGGTGCTCCCGCAAAATGGCCACGAAGTCTACTTTGACGCCGTGCTGCTCATTCTTGGCTTCCTTCTGCTCGGCAAGGTGCTTGAGGCGCGTGCCAAACTACGCGCGCTTGCCGCGCTCAATTCGCTCAGCCAGCTTCGGCCCTCCACTGCGCGCCGCGTCGAAGCCGGAATCGAAACCCTTGTGCCCCTCGAAGAGATCCGCCCCGGCAATCACGTCCTGGTGCTTCCCGGGGAGCGCTTCCCCGTCGATGCTGAGATCATCGAAGGTCGCACTACAGTGGACGAGTCCATGCTCAGCGGCGAGTCCACCCCGCTCGATCGGCAGCCCGGCGACCGTGTTCTCACCGGAACGCTCAACTACGACGGAGCAGTCGTCTGCAAGGCTCTCTCGCTCGGCGAAGACACGGTGCTCGCCCAGATCACGCGCATGGTGCAGCAGGCGCAGAGCTCGCGCGCGCCCCTCGAGCGCATGGCAGACCGCGCCAGCGCTGTCTTTGTCCCCACCGTACTCGGCATTGCCACGCTCACCTTCGGCATCTGGGCCCTCGCCACACACTCGATGCAGACTGCCCTCTCCACTTCTGTTGCCGTACTCGTCATTGCCTGTCCCTGCGCGATGGGCCTCGCCGTTCCAGCCGCGCTAACAGTTGCAGTCGGCCGCGGCGCCCAGCTCGGCGTGCTCTTCAAAGGCGGCGAAGCTCTGGAGCGCCTGACGCGCCTCGACACCGTAGTCCTCGACAAAACCGGCACCCTCACCTGGGGTCATCCAACCCTTCTCACCATTTACCCTCTCAGCGGCTACAAGGAAGAAGACCTGCTCCGCATCGGGGCTGCAGCAGAAGAGCGTTCGAACCACCCTCTCGCCCACGCCATCATTGAAGCCGCGCGCGCACGCAAAATCAGCTGGGAGCCGGCGCAGAACGTGCAGGTGGTTCCCGGCCGCGGCGTCACCGCCCGAGTCGAAGACTACAACTGCACCATCGGCAACGAAACATTCTTCCGCGAACTCTTCGATCGGCCGCCAACCAACGTGCCGCCTCCCAAACCCGGCATCACGCGGCTCTACATCGCACTCGACGGTCAGACCATTGGAGCCTTCGACGCACGCGACACCCTCAGGCCCGACGCCACCGCGGCCATCGCCGCTCTACGCCATGCCGGCCTTCGTGTCCTCATGCTCACCGGCGACTCCGCCGCCGCCGCCGCCCCGATTGCCAACCAGGCGGGCATCGACGAAGTCGAGGCCGCCCTCGAACCCGCCGCCAAGCTCGAACGCATTCGTGCCCTGCAGCAGAAGGGCCGTCGCGTCGCCATGGTCGGCGACGGTATTAACGACTCCGGCGCGCTTGCCCAGGCAGACGCAGGCATCGCCATGGGTTCAGGGGCCGATCTCGCCCAGGAAGCGGCCGATGTTGTCCTGCTCCGCGCCCAGCCCTCGGCCATCCCCGCCGCACTCGAACTCGCCCGCGCCACCATCCACATCATGGAAGAGAATCTTGCCTGGGCCGCCGCCTACAACCTGCTCGGCATTCCTCTTGCCGCCGGCCTGCTCTATCCTTTCTTCCACATCCTGCTCACCCCGTGGATCGCCGCTGCCGCAATGGCGCTCAGTTCTGTCAGTGTGCTGCTCAATAGCCTTCGCCTGCGCCGCTGGCAGCCCGCAACGACCGCTCTGCGGTTGACGCGATAGACTGTATGCAGAGCCCGCTGTGCGCATCCTCACCCGCTACATCCTCGGCGAGATCCTCTCTCATACCCTGATCGGCTGCGCGCTTTTTACCTTCATTCTCTTCATGCCCAACCTCGGGCAGATTCTTGAAATCGTCGTCCGCAACAGCTCCCCCTTCACCGCTGTGCTGCAGATCTTCGTCTTCATGCTCCCCAACACCTTCAAGGTCACCATTCCTATGGCCGTCCTTGTCGGCATCCTGCTCGGCCTGAGCCGCCTGGCTGCAGACAGCGAGATCATTGCCATGCGCGCCTCGGGTCTCGGCATCGGCTACTTCGTGCGCGTGGCCTCCATCGTGGCCGTGGGCGGCACATTTCTTGGCCTGGTGAACTCCCTCTTCGTCGCCCCACGTGCCAACCAGGCAATCCTCGAAATGCGGCAGTCCCTTGAAACTTCGCAGGCCTCGTATCTCATCCAGCCGCGCGTCTTTTATGAGGATTTTCGCAACTACGTGCTGTATGTGCAGGATGTGCGCGCCGGAACCGGAGCGGCAAACTGGCGCCAGGTCTTCATGGCCGACGTCTCCGACCCCACCACGCCCCTCGTCACCACTGCGGCTTCGGCAACCGTCGTCAACGACTCACCTCAGGTTCTGCTGATGCGCCTGCGCGACGGAGCGCGCCATGAAACCGTCGCCGGCCAGCCGCAGTCCTACAACATCTCCACCTTTTCCACTACCGACATGCCGCTCAGCCTCAATGCGCAGAGCGATGTCCATCTCGGGCGCATGGACCAGGCAATCTATGCGATGCCGATGAGCGCACTGCTGAATCACAGTCATGCTCCCGACAGCGAAGGATACCTGCTTGAACTGCACAGCCGTTTCTCCTACCCTGTCGCCTGCCTCGTCCTGATGTTGGTCGGGGTGCCCCTCGGCGTAATCTCCCGGCGCGGCGGCAAGAGCTCCGGCTTCGTCTTCACCCTCCTTCTCGTCATTCTCTACTACGTCCTCTCCTATACCGGCATCGCACTTGGCCGGCAAGACAAGCTTCCGGCATTTCTTGCCGTCTGGCTCGCGAATATTCTCTTCGCGGGCGCCGGCATCTTTCTCCTCTGGCAGATGGCCACAGGGGGGCGCGTGTTCTCTGCGATCAGCGGATCGGTTTCGCGCTTCTCGAATCTGAAGCCGCGCCGGGAGCATAAGAGCGGCTCGCTCACTGAACTCTTCGACCGTTTCCAGCCCCGCTCCGTCCGCAAGGTTTCCCGCGGTGCCTTTCCCCGCATCCTCGATGAATACGTGGTGCGCGAGTTTCTCGGCACTTTTACGCTGGTCCTGGCCGGATTCGTGCTTCTGATGCTCGTCTTCACTTTCTTCGAGCTCATCGGTGACATCCTGCGCAACCATCCTTCGCTCTCAACCGTCGGCGCGTATCTCATCAATCTCACTCCCAGCATGCTCTATCAGATCGCGCCGCTTGCCGTCCTCATCGGCGTCCTTGTCACCTTCGGCGTGCTCAATCGCAACAGCGAAATCATCGCCATGAAGGCGACCGGCATCAGCCTCTACCGCCTCGTCATCCCCGTCGTCTCGATTGCGGCAATCGTTTCCATCTGTCTCTTTCTCTTCGATCAGTACTATCTGCCGCAGGCCAACCGCCGCCAGGAGGCGCTGCGCAGCACCATCAAAGGACGTCCGCCCCAGACCTTCCTGCACCCTGAACAGAAATGGATCTTTGGGCAGCCTCACGCCGGGGAGCCCGGCCGCATCTTCTACTACCAGTTCTTCGATCCCGATACCAACGAGTTCGCAAATCTTTCTGTCTTTGAATTCGATCCCTCGTCCTTCGCGATCTCCCGGCGCATCTTCGCTACCCGCGCCTACTGGAACCGCGCCTCCGGCTCTTGGACCATGGAAAAAGGATGGATGCGCGACTTTGAGGGCGCGCGCCAGACCCGCTACCAGACATTCGAATCCACCGGCTTTTCCGAGATTCACGAAGATCCCGGCTACTTCAAGAAGGAGAGCCTGCAATCGCAGGAGATGAACTTCAGCCAGCTCCAGCGCTATATTCGCGACCTGCGCCAGAGCGGCTTCGACACCATGCGCCTCCGCGTCGCGCTCTGGCACAAGCTGGCCTTTCCCATCGTCGCCATCGTCATGGCAATCCTCGCCATCCCCTTTGCGCTATCCATGGGACGCCGCGGATCACTCACCGGAATCGCCATTGCCATCGCCGTCGCCCTGGCCTACTTCGTCGTCGATAGTCTCTTTGGCGCCATGGGAAACGTGAACTACCTGCCCGCCGCGCTCGCCGCGTGGAGCCCCGATGTGCTCTTCGGGCTTACCGGCGGCTATCTGCTGCTGCGCACCCCTACCTGATCGCCCCGTACAATAGAAAACATGCTTCGTGACCTGAAGCCGCTATTTGGATACATGCACCGCTACCGGTGGGGATACCTCTGGGGCACACTCTCCTGCATCGCCACGAATGCGGTCTGGGTCCTCTTCCCCCAGGTAATCCGCAAAGCCATCGACGGCCTTGAACGCGGCATCACGCGCCAGCAGATCCTTGTCTTCGCCGCCGCCCTCGTCGCCATTGCACTCGTCAAAGGCGTCTTCCTCTACGCCCAGCGCTGGATTCTGATCGGCATCTCGCGCGAAATCGAGTTCGACCTGCGCAACGATCTGTTCCGCCAGCTCGAACTGCAGGACTCAGGCTTCTACGGACGCTACCGCACCGGCGACATCATGGCGCGCATGACCAACGATCTGAACGCCGTGCGCATGCTCCTCGGCCCGGCGCTCATGTACAGCGCCAACACCATCTTTCTCACCGTCGGCGCCCTCTTCTTTCTCTTCCGCATCAGTCCCTATCTCACGCTGGTCGCATGGGCGCCCATGCCCCTTGCCAGTATCCTCGTCCAATACTTTGGCAGCCGCATCCACGACCGCTTCGAGCGCATCCAGGAAAGCTTCTCCGAAATTTCCTCTCAGGCCCAGGAAAACTACTCTGGCGCGCGCCTCGTGCGCGCCTTCGCACGCGAAGAATCGCAGATCGCGCTCTTCGAAACACTGAACCTCCGGTACATTGCCCGCGCGCAGCGGCTTGTTCAGCTCATGGGCATGCTCTGGCCGACGCTTGAGTTCATCCTCGGCGTCTCCATGATCATCACCCTGCTCGTTGGCGGACACGAAGTCGTCGCCCACCACATCACGCCGGGCGACTTCGTCGCCTTCAACACCTACATGATCCTGCTCATCTGGCCGATTATCGCCGTGGGATGGGTCGTCAATCTGTTTCAGCGTGGGACCGCCTCGGTCAAGCGCATCGATGAGCTGCTCCAGGCCCAACCCTCCATCGATGACCGCTCTGCGGATCCATCCATTCCTCCCGATGCTGTGCTGCGCGGCGACATCGAATTCCGCCATCTGAACTTTTCCTATGGCGACACCCGCGTTCTTCAGGACATCTCTCTCCGCATCCCCGCCGGTTCAAGCCTCGCTATCGTAGGCCCCACAGGATCAGGCAAAACCACCATCGTCAACCTGATCTCGCGGGTCTATGAGGTTCCCGAAGGTTCCCTGCTGATCGACGGCCGCCCCGTGCGCGACTATCCGCTCGCCGTGCTGCGCCACAACATCGGCATGGTCCCGCAGGAAACGTTCCTCTTCAGTGACACGATTCGCGGCAACCTCACCTTCGGTGTGCCCGACGCCAGCACCGAAGAGATGCTCGAAGCCGCCGAGGCCGCGCATATCCGCTGCGAGTTCGAAGAGTTTCCACAAGGCTTTGAAACCATCGTGGGTGAGCGCGGCGTCACGCTCTCTGGAGGACAGAAGCAGCGCGCTGCTATCGCGCGTGCCCTTCTCCGCCGCCCCGCCATCCTCATCCTCGATGACGCGCTGGCCAATGTCGATACCTATACTGAGGAGCGCATCCTCAACGGCATTCGCGGCTACACGGCGAACGCGACAACCATCCTCATTTCACATCGCGTCTCGACGGTGCGCGATGCGGACCAGATCGCAGTGCTCGATCACGGCCGCATCGTCGAGTTGGGCCGTCACGAAGAGCTGCTCGCTCTCGACGGCTACTATGCCAGCCTTCACCAGAAGCAGCAACTCGAGGAAGAGCTCACCGTCGCCGGTTGAGCCGTCACGCCGTCCAGCGTGGCGCCCCGGATGATCCGACCAACTCCGCCCCGCCTGCGTGAACTGGACGCACCTGGGGAATACCTCCTAAAAGCCTCGGCTCCACGCTCTCCAGCGCCACTTGTTTCCACGCTTCTCTTACGTTGCGCACACACTCGATGGCGCGCTCAAACCGCGGGCGCGATGCGAAGCTCGATGCCTGCAGAATCTGCGCGAAGACAGAAGCGTAGAACTCACTCAACACCTGCGCCGGTCTTCCGCCTGCGTCCATCCGCAGTCGCGCCTGCAGGTGAATGATGATATCGAGAGCGCGCTTCACGGCGGTTCGCCGCGCGTTCACATCGCCGCGGTCCGCAGCTTCGGCGGCGGCATACAGAAATCGGACAATGCCGTCATAGAGCGCGACCACCAGATCGACCGGGGACGCCCCTTCCAGCGCGCGCGTGCAATAAGTATCCATGTCTCTTTACGCCCCTTTCTACGAGGAAGACTTGTCGTTGTAGCCGGTTATCGCGCTGTAGAGCTCGTTGACGTAGTTGATCTGGCTCGGAATCGCTTGCAGCGTCTGGTTCACTTCATTCAACTCATCGGTCAGCTGTGTCTTCATGTCGCTGAGGCGGCTTTCTTCGTTAGAGATATCGTCGTTAAGCGTGCTCTCTTCACTCGAATTCGCCTTCTCCGTCAATGCCAGCACGCCTACCGGGTTCGTCGTCCCGAGGTTGTTGAGTGTCGCCGCAAGAGAAGCGCCGAAGCTGCCGGAGTTCTGAAAAAAGCCCTGAACATCACTGAAATTGCTGTTTAGAGCTGAGTCCAGCGTGTCCGTATTCAACGACAGCGTGCCATCGGAATCGGTCGTGATTCCAAGACTGTAGAGCGACGTGATACTCCCGTTCGCCGGCGTCACGCTCATTGCGCCCTCAAGAATGCTCTGCAGTTGCGCAATCACCGGGTTGCCATACAGCGGTTCCGCATTGCCGGAGCTGTCATTGCCTTCCTGCCCAGTCACCGTCTTCAGCAGGGTGTTGTAGTCACTCACGAAGGTGCCCACTGCAGACTCGATGCTCGAGTTGTCGTTGGCGATCACCACTTGCACCGGCTCTCCTGCATCCGCGGAAAGAAGCTGAAACGTCACCCCCGGAATGGCATTTGTCACGGTATTGCTCGCGCTCGTAATCGAAAGCCCGTCCACTGTCACGCTTGCATCCGCCCCTGCCTGCACCTGGCTGAAACTCACCCCCGCATCGCTGTTCGACGCATCCGTCAGCGATCCCGAGACGGTCAGCGTTCCCGCCGCGCCGCTGGTGCTGCTCACCACGGAAAGCCGCGATCCGCTGCTGTCGGTCAAAACGCTGGCCGTCACTCCGATGCTTGCCACATTTATCGCCGCCGCCAGGCCGGCAATCGTCGAAGCCGTCGAGTTGTCGCCCACATTCACCGTGTACTGGGTGCCCGTCCCCACCTGGATCGTCACGCTGCCCGACAAGGTATCGTTGGCTGCCACTGCCGATGTTGCCGCCGAGGAGGTCTGTGCGAGGCTCTGCACGGTCACCGAGTGCGTGGCCGCCGTGGCCAGCGCGCTCGCCGACGTCAGCTCCAGCACATTCGTATCGGAACTTGAGCCCGTTTTTCCCTCGAAGACGCCCATTGCATCCGTGAGTTTTTGAATGTCGGTCGTAAGCGTCGACACTTGCGTGCCGAGCGTGCTCAGCACCGTGTCCTGGCCCTGCAACGCTGTCAGCTGGCTTTTCCATGGCGTCTCGACTGCCTGATAGCTGGCCAGAATCTGCGTCACCGTGCTTGAAACATCAATGCCCTGCCCGCTGGTCGCCGATCCGAAACTCAAACCCACTGAGCTCACGCTTCCTCCTCTACACCCGGTTCAATACATCCGGTTCAATCCCCATGCCAATCATGAACGGCAAAGATTGGGAAATTCTGATGCTCCTGCCCGCGCGCGAGGCGCGAGTTCGCACCATGCGGAAAGACCGGCCCGTCAAAGCCGGTCTTTTCGCGTCTGCCTCAGCGGAGGTTACTGAAGCAGCTTGGTTACAAGTTGCTGGCTGCTGTTGGCCTGGGCAAGAGCCGCAATGCCGGTCTGCATCAGGATCTGATACTTCGACATGTCCGACGTTGCCTGCCCGTAGTCGGTCGCCATCACGTCATTCTCAGCCGACAGCGTGTTGGTGCTTTCGGTGCTCATCACGTTTGAAACCGCCTGCAGCGTGTTGATCTGCGCACCGTCTGTGCCACGCTCGGTTGCAATGGAACTGATCGCAGTGGTAATCGCCGCCAGTTCGGTTGTGGCACCGGCTGTAGTCGTCAGGTTGCCGGTCAGGTTCACAGCGGTGACCACACTGCCGAGGGCAGTCGCCGAATCAGTCTGAGTGAGTGTGCCGTCAGACGTAAAGATATTTGCCGCACTCGAAAAGACGTTGATGCCGTTGTACTCGGTGTTGGTGTCGATGTTGCCGACTTCGGTGAGGATCTGCTGATATTCCGCATCGGCAGCCGAAGCCTGGCTGGTATTCAACACACCGTTCGAAGCCTCGGTGGCCAGCGTGACGGCGCGGTTCAGAAGAGTCGTCACCTGCGAGAGCGCGCCATCTGCCACCTGCAAGAAGTCCACGCCTTCTGAAGCGTTCTTGGCTGACTGCGTGAGCGCCGCCGAGGATGCCTCGAGGCCGTTGGCCAGAGAGAGACCCGCAGCGTCATCTGCGCCCGAGTTGATGCGAGACCCGGAAGACAACTGCTGCAATGTCTTCTGCAGGCTGTTCTGAGTCTGACCGAGGTTGTTTTCTGCGTAAACCGCCGAGATGTTATTCAAGACACCCAGGGACATGGGTTCTCCTTATTTGATGCATGGATTCGCGGATTCTCCACTGGCATGCTCCCATCCAGTGCTGCCCTGGGCTGCTGCTTCCGGAGTTCTACCGCTGCATCTGCACCCTTTTTCGGCGCGGATAACGGGGACTTTACGGGCTTCGTCAATTGTGTCCTTCAGCGGACATTACTCCACGCCCAGAACCTTCACGATCACCCGCTTGCGCCGCTGTCCGTCAAACTCCGCATAAAACACCCGCTGCCACGTGCCCAGGTCCAGCCGGCCTCCGGTCACCGGCAGCGTCGTTTCATGGTGCAGTAGCAGCGACTTCAGATGCGCGTCCCCGTTGTCTTCCCCCGTCTGGTGGTGCTTGTAATCGAGGCGCGCCGGCGCCAGCTCTTCCAGCCACTTGCCGATATCCTCGATCAGGCCGCTCTCAAGATCGTTCACGTAGACCGCGGCCGTGATATGCATCGGCGATACGAAGCACAGGCCGTCCTTTACGCCGCTGCGGCTCACAATCTGCTCCACCTTATCGGTAATGTGCACCATCTCCCGCCGTTTGCGGGTTTCAAAGACAAGATATTCCGTATGACTCTTCATCGTTTCCCTCCCGGGTCCCTCAACCAGCGCCCGCGTGCAGTAGCGCCGCTTCTGCGCACCCTTTATCCTACTGACTGGATGACTCAGACCAGCGCCACATCGGCCGACGCCCTGCTGCAGCGCGGACTCGATCTGCTTGCCGCCGGCTCTGCAGCGCAGGCTGCCCAGGACTTTCGCGCCGCAATTGATGCCGACCCCACCC
The DNA here is from genome assembly GCA_049673945.1 of Occallatibacter sp. GTDB lineage: Bacteria > Acidobacteriota > Terriglobia > Terriglobales > Acidobacteriaceae > Telmatobacter. The sequence continues at coordinate 8,497 of JBATYG010000629.1, read as the reverse complement.
TCTTGGAGGCCCATCACGGGCTTGTGCGGGCTCTGCGCGACGCTGGCCAGCTCGATCGCGCCGTCGACGCCGCTCATGCTCTCGTCGCGCTCACGCCCAACGATCCTCTGGCGCACACTGCCCTTTCGATCACCCTTCAACAGGCCGGCCGCATTTCCGAGGCCGAGGCCGCTGCCGGTCAGGCGCGCATCGTCGAGTGGAGGATCCAGTTGCAGGCGCCGCCCGATGAGGCGCTGTGAAGGCCAACAGGCAGACCGGCCCACAACGCCTTCGCGGCATCTACAATCTTCTCGCCGTTGCCTACGGCGCGCAGCACTGGTGGCCCGCGGAGACACCCTTCGAGGTTGTGCTCGGCGCCTACCTCACGCAGAATACTTCGTGGAAATCCGTCGAGCGCTCCCTGGCCAACCTTCGCGACGCCGGCGCACTCACCATCGATGGCCTTCGCGCAATCCCGCTCGAGGATTTACAACAAGCCATCCGCCCTTCCGGCTTCTGCACGCGCAAGGCGCCTGCACTCAAAGCCTTCGTCACCATGCTCGACAGCCACTTCCTGGGCTCGCTCGATGCTCTGGCTGCCGAACCGACCGGCGCGCTTCGCCGGCGCCTGCTCGACCTGCCCGGCGTCGGCTTTGAAACCGCCGATGCCATCCTGCTCTACGCCCTCGGCCACCCGGTTCCGGTAGCGGATGAATACCTGCGCCGCATCGCCGAGCGGCACAGGCTGCTCACACTGGTTCCCGCTCGCAACCGCAAAGGCTATGAATCGCTGGTTCAACTTACGCGGGAAGCTTTTGGCAAAGAGGAAATCAGTCAAAAAACTTCACTGTTTGGCGAATTTCATGCTCTCGTGGTCGCCGTCGGTAAGGCTCACTGCTCCCGCACTCCCCGCTGCGCAGGTTGTCCGCTCGCTGCAGATCTCTTCGCCCGGGGAATTCCACTTCCATCAGCTCCCCATGTTCCCCATCGCCCGGGACTCCAGTTTTCATCCTCTAAAATTGAGAATGAGGAACCTCAATAATGTCTCGCAAGAAACTGATCGCCGCCAATTGGAAGATGTACAAAACGCCCGCTGAGGCCAAAGCCTTCGTCGATTCCTTTCTGCCTCTCGTTGCCGGCCACACCCGCGACGAGATTGCGCTCTTTCCCTCTCCGATACTGTTGCCAGCGGTAACCGCTGGCTGCCGCGGCTCCAATGTTGCCGTAGGCGCGCAGAACATTTACTTCGTTGAAGAAGGCGCCTACACAGGCGAAACCTCGGTGCTGCAGCTCAAGGCTGTCGGCGGCACCCACACGCTGATCGGCCACTCCGAGCGCCGTCAGTACTTCGGTGAAACCGACGAGATCGTCAACAAGAAGCTGCATACGGCGCTCAAGCACGGCATCGTGCCGGTCGTCTGCATCGGCGAAGTCCTCGAGGAGCGCGAATCCGGCAAGACCGAAAGCGTCCTCAGGACGCAAGTCACCGGAGCCTTCGCGGGCATCACGGCAGAGGCCGCCGCGCCGATCGCGATCGCCTATGAGCCCGTCTGGGCTATCGGCACGGGCAAGACCGCCACTCCCGAAATGGCTGTCGAGGCGCACAAGATCATACGCGGCGAGGTGGCAAAGCTGCTGGGCAGCGACGCAGCCGAGAAGATGCGAATTCTCTATGGCGGCAGCGTGAAGCCCGACAACGCAACCGCACTGCTAAGCCAGCCGGAGATCGACGGCGCCCTCGTTGGCGGCGCCAGCCTCAAGCCCGACTCCTTCACCGCAATCGTCAAGTACTAGCTCATTCCTCTACTAGCTCATCCACCCGCACAGCCAGGGCCGCGAGAAGATACCGCGGCCTTGGCCTTTTCTAAGCAACTGAATCGGATGGGCCGCTCATCTGACTTCGAGGAGGATGATGGATGGCGACCAGGAAAAAGGCGGCTAAGAAGAAATCGACCAGTGCAAAGAAAAGCAGCAAAAAGACCGCTGCGAAGAAAACCGCAAAACGCAAGTATTCTCCCTCGGCGGGCAAGAACGTCGAAACCGAGATGCGGGAGATGAAAAAGGGCAAGCTCAAGTCGGGCCGCAGCGGCAAGAAAGTCACCAGCCGCAAGCAGGCCATCGCGATTGGGCTCTCCGAGGCCCGCAAGGAAGGCAAGAGAGTTCCGGCGAAGAAGTCCTAAAGCTTTGCGCGCAGCTCGCCGCTCTCCACCTTTGCCTCAAAGACCTCGGCCTTCAATTCCGGGGCATCCAGGGCCTCGCCCGTGTGAACGTCGAAGGCGTAGCTGTGCCAGGGGCACACTACACGGCCGTCCTCGATTGTTCCCTCACCCAGCGGCCCGCCCTCGTGAGGGCAGGTTCCATCCATCACACAGATGGAGTCGCCGACATTGGCCACACAGAGCGCGCGGCCTTCAACAATAAATTCGCGCACATGGTTCGCAGGCGGCAGTTCAGCCTGCGCACAGATGCTTACAAAATCCGCCATATGGATCTCTCCCAGGGCGAGTTGCTCGCCTGCGCCGGATCGGCCCAATTAGCATAAATGTGAGCCGCCACGTGCGAGCAAGCATTTATGAGCAAGCCATCATCCCGAACCAGACCAGCCACGCGAACCTCCGCCCCGGCAAGGCCGCCTTCTCAGCAACCGCCGCCGACCGTCTCCGCCAGATGGCTCGCGTCCGCAGTTGGAATCGTTATCGCTGGCGCGCTGGTATGCCTCTGGGCTGCGCTATGCCTGATCTTTTGGCAAGGCAGTTGGCAACTGCTCTACCATCCGACAGCCCTCATCTCCAGAACCCCCGCCTCGGCAGGCATCGCCTTCGAGGATGTGCAGTTCGACGCCGGCGATAATGGCCTGCCCCAGCTCAAGGGTTGGTGGATACCGGTCGCCTCGCAAAGCGCCTTGACCGCAATCTATCTTCACGGCGCCACGGGCAACCTGAGCGACACAGTCAGTGAGCTCGCCCGCCTGCATACCGCCGGACTCAACGTGCTTGCCTTCGACTACCGCGGCTATGGCCAGAGCAGCTTCGTGCATCCCAGCGAGAAGCGCTGGCGGGAAGATGCGGAAGCGGCAATTCACTATCTGACTGACACCCGGCACATTCCTGCTGAATCGCTGATTCTCGCTGGCACCGGCCTGGGCGCCAATCTTGCGCTGCAAACGGGTGCAGATCATCATCGCCTCGCCGGAGTGATCCTGGAGGATCCCATCGACGCGCCTGCGGATGCAATCTTCCGAGATCCCAGGGCAAGACTGGTGCCGGCGCACCTTCTCGTCAGTGACCGGTGGCAATCCGGCCCCGCAGCTTCAGATCTGGCAATTCCCTCTCTATGGATTCTCAGGCAATCGGAAACTCACGCGCCCGCGGCCTACGACCACGTGAAATCGCGCAAGATGATCGTGTGGCTCACGCATTCGCACACCGCGGACGCTGACCATGCCGACGCGCTCTCCCGCTGGCTGGCTGAGTTGAACAGTCGGCCTGCTAGCGCGGGATATCACGGTGCAGGGCCTTAACCTGATAACCCGATTTTCTGAGGCGCTTGGTCATCTCTTCCGCCATCATCACGCTGCGATGCTGCCCCCCGGTGCACCCGAATCCGACGGTCAGGTAGCTCTTCCCCTCCTCAACGTAGTGGGGAAGAAGATACAGCATCAGGTCGGTTACCTTTCCCAGGAACTCCTCCGTTTGGGGAAAGCCGCGGATGTAGCCTGCCACGCGGGCATCCTTCCCGGTCTTCTTACGAAACTCCGGCACAAAATGAGGATTGGGAAGAAAGCGCACGTCGAAGACCAGATCTGCGTCGAGCGGCACCCCGTTCTTGAAGCCGAAGCTGAGGCAGCTCACCAGCAGACGTTTGGTCTTATCCTCCTGCCCAAAGCGAGTCTGAATCTGGGCCCGCAGTTCATGGACGTTGAAGGTGGATGTATCAATCAGCGTGTCAGCGACGTTTCGAATCGGGTCGAGCAGTTGCCGCTCCTCCACGATCGATCTCTCCACCGTCTCTGAACGGCGAAGGGGATGAGGCCTTCGCGTTTCAGAGTAGCGGCGCACGAGAACCGAATCCTGCGCGTCAAGAAAGACAACCCGCGTGGCAAGGTCGCGCCGCACTTCTTTGAGAATTTCAGGAAGCCTGTCGAGCGTCTGGCCCTCGCGGACATCCACAACGATGGCGGCCCGCTGGATCTCCTTTGACTTGCCGACGAGCCCGGCAAACTCGGTGAGAAGCTCAAGTGGAAGATTGTCGACTGCGTGATAGCCGAGATCTTCAAATGACTTGAGCACGGATGCCTTGCCGGCGCCCGAAATACCGGTGACAATAACAAGCTCTCTCTCTGGCTTCTTCGCGGACGCTGATGGTCTGCCGTTCAGTTGATTCGGTGAAGCCTTGGGAGCCCGCCTCGTAGAACTCATGGGCCCATCGTACAACAACTCGGATTTGAAACACTCCCCGATCTTCAGCGGAAGAGCCGCTCAGGGGATTTCCACCAGTTCCATCTGGCCGTCGCGGCGGCGGTGCAGCACATAAAGATCGCCGCCGGGATTGCGAAAAACCAGCAGGTCGCGATCCCGGAATTCCGTATCCTTGACCGCTTCTTCAATGGTCATCGGTTTGATTGCGATAGCCTCTCTGCTTGCAAGAACGTGCGGTTCGACGATTGCGTTATTGGATGGAAAACTGTGGACAGCGATGGATGCGCGAGCCTTGAGACTCGCCGGTTTTCCATTGCTCGATGCCTCCCCCGGTGCTGCGGCGCGAGCTTTGGCTCGCACCACCGGCGGAGCGGTGAGCACTTTTTCTTCCTTCGGAAGACGCTTGCGCGCCAGGTGCCGGTCGCGGTAACGAAGCGCCTGGTGCTCGGCATGAGCCAGCGCAGCCCGAAGAGCAGACTCCATGCTGTTCGCCTCTCCTGCGGCAACGATCGTCTGCAGCCGTGCCTTGATGGTCAATTCAACGATCTGCAGATGCCGCTGAGCGCGAAAGATCACATTGGCGCTCGCGGTCCTGCCTAAAATGCGGCCGAGCTGCTCCAATCCCTCTTCCGCCTGCACCCGCAATGCCTTTGAGACTCTTACCTGTCTGGCGGTCAACTCCACTTCCATGGTCAGCCTCCGCTGTCACTTTGCCGGTTGTAATGCAGCCTGAACACTGCGGAAAGATTCACTCCCGCAGGAAAGACGATCGCAGGCAGCGAGCGTTCCCGGATGGTGCCTCGCTGATATCTGGGAGAGAACACGAACGAGTGTTGAAGATATCACGCTCCCTGAAGCGGTTCCGAATCTCGCAATGCAGCGATCCGCGGGAGCCTGAATGGGCACAGCCGGCACAGGAGAGAATCCGCATGGTTCTGAACCGTCGATGCGCTGATGCACGGCGCCACAGTGCATAGACGGGATTATAGCGAGTGATGCCAACCCCGCAGCAAGTCGAACTTGTCAATTCCAGGATGCGGCAGCGAAACTTTTGCAACTTCTGAGTCAGAAAGGCTTACGGGCCAATTGGTACTTCCTGGTCGAGATCGGCCCGCGTCGCTACACCGCGCTGGGAACCTTGGCCGGCTTCCGCACTCTGTGGCCCTTCTCTTCCGAGGTTTCGCGTTCGAGCCGTGCCGCCTGACCGATGACCTGCGGAGCGATCTTCAACGCGTTGTTGCCGGGAATGAAGATGCGGAAGCACGTAGCCGTTCCATCCTTTGATCGGAAGCTGCGGTAGGAAATCCGCCCATTGTATTTTTGCAGGATGCCCTTGCTGATCCAGAGTCCCAGGCCGGTTCCCTTCGCCGACTTGGTGCTGAAGAACGGTTCGAAGAGCCGCTTAGCGTCCTCTGGCCTGATGCCGATTCCCGTATCTACAACTGAGATCACCGGGCCGCGCTGTCCAGTCGACCAATCTGTCGCCTCATTCACATGCAGCCGAAGAGTGCCCCCATTCGGCATCGCCTGGATCGCATTGGAAATCAGGTTCAGAAATACCTGGCGCAGCTCAACCGGAAATCCCATAACCGTACTGGCAGCGAAATATTTCTTGCGGATAACTATGTGATTCGCCTGAAACGCCCGCTTCTGCAGCTCGACCACGTCGTCCAGCAAATCCTGAATGCGGATCGCGCTCGGCTGCTTCGACTCGCGATAAAAGCTGAGAGTCTGCCGGGTGATGTGGGAGACGCGCACCAGTTCCTGCTCCGCGGCCTCGGCATAACGCCTCGCCTCGTCATCGAGCGATGGGTGGATGCGCAACAGGTAGAAGATATTCGTAATTGCGGCCAGCGGGTTGTTGATTTCGTGTGCAATGATTCCCGCAACGCGGCCCATCGCGGCAAGCTTCTCGCTCTCCCGCAGCGCTTCTTCCGCCTTCAGTTGAAGCGTGATGTCGCGGTTGACCTCAAGAATGGCGTCGCGCTCGTGGTTAACCGTCTTTCTCGAGGCCACAATAATGTCGCGTCCGCTTCTCGTCTGTTGCGCCAGGTTGCCCTGCCAGGAACCATGCTCTCCGAGAGCTCGTTCCGTCTCCTCGCGAGATACCGGGAAAACCGTTCGCAGCATGCGGTGCATGTCCTGGCCAACCGCTTCTTGCTTACTCCATCCATAGAGGCTTTCAGCGCCGCCATTCCAGAACAGGATCGTGCCCTTGAAGTCGCGCATAATCACGGCTTCAGACGCAAGCTCGAGCAGATCCGCCCGGGTGCGCAAACACGCCTCGCTCTCGCGCAGTTCCTGGGTGCGATCTTCAACCCGGTGCTCGAGCTCGGCATTCAGTTTCTCAAGCATGCGCGTCTTTCTATGTAGCTCAATGAAGACGCCAACCTTTGCCCGCAGCACTTCCGGAACAACCGGAACAGAGATGTAATCGACGGCGCCGCTGCGGTATCCCTGAATCTTGTCTGAATCGGCGAGGTGAACACCGGAGATAAAGATGATAGCGGTCTTCTGAAACCGGGGGTGCTGACGAATTACATCGGCAAGCTCGAAACCATCCACATCAGGCATGCTGACGTCCATGAGAACGACCGCAATATCCTTCTTCAGAAGGATGCTCAGGGCATCGCTAGCCGAGGCTGCCTTGATGAGATTTTGACCCAACTCAGCAAGGATCACCTCATAGCTCAGGAGCTTGGCCGGTTGATCGTCCACCATCAGAATGTTGACTGTCTGATCCAGGCTCATTCGCCATTCTCCTCGTTCAAGCATCTCCAACATCTATCCAAGAACAATTGCCCTCTGAACCATCCACCGGGACCAGCCGGTTGAGAGCGAGCAGCCCCTTTTGACCAATACCAAAGCGGAGATCTTCTCCATACCCTCACCTGTGCAACCACATACGCAGGGCCGCAAGCAACTGTTCGGTATTCACCGGTTTCGCCAGGTACTCAGACGCGCCAGCTTCATGGCATCTTTCACGGTCACCCTTCATGGCCTTGGCCGTGAGAGCGATAATGGGCAGCCGGCGCAACAATGGATTTTGACGGATAACCTGCATCGTTTCATACCCGTCCATCTCCGGCATCATGATGTCCATCAGCACGATCGCCAGATCGGGAGTTGATTCGATCGTCTCGATTGCCTCTTTACCAGTGCCCGCCGACAAGACCGTCATGCCGCGACGCTCCAGCACACTGCTCAATGCGAAGATGTTCCGCACATCGTCGTCCACCACCAGAACCTTGCGCCCGGCGAGTGCTTCATCCGAACGATGCAGTTTCTCGAGCATCTGCTGCTTCGGCGGCGGAAGATTGGTGACAATCCGGTGCAGGAAGAGAGCTGTCTCGTCGAGGAGCCGCTCAGGAGATTCGACGTCTTTGAGCACCACGCTGCGCGCAAGCGTACGAAGCTGCGCATCTTCTTCCGGCGTCAGTTCCCTGCCAGTGAACACAACCACCGGCAGATCTCGCAGCCGGGGATTCTCGCGAAGCCGCCCCAGCACCTCGAAGCCCGTCATATCGGGCAGGCGAAGATCGAGCACCGCGCAATCATACTCGCGCTCTGCGAGCAATCTGAGCGCCGAGGCGCCAGAATCGGTAACGTCGATTTCGATATCTTCGTGCCCGAGGAGTTCCCGCGTGCTCAGTTGCTCCGCGGGGTTATCTTCGATCACAAGCAGCCGCCGGCGCCTGGATTCAGCATAGTCCTTGATGCGCATGAGCGCCGCATCGAGATCTTCGGGCGACGTTGGCTTGGTGACAAACGCAAATGCGCCCCGGGACAAGCCGTGATGCCGATCTTCATCGAGCGTAAGCATCTGCACAGGAATATGCCGCGTTTCAGGATTCTGCTTCAGATGATTCAGAACCGTCCAACCAAGCATGTCCGGCAGAAACACATCCAGCGATATCGCCGAGGGCCTGTATTCCTGAGCGAGCGACAGCGCTTCCGCGCCCGTCGTGGAGCACAGCACCTTGAACCCCTTGTCGCGCGAGAGATCGCAGAGAACGCGCGCATAATGTGGATCGTCTTCAACAATCAGTAGAACGGCATCTCCCTCGGCAAGATTGCCGCGATCGTCCTCGATCCTGGCT
>JBATYG010000628.1:0-1913 GCA_049673945.1 Occallatibacter sp. | reverse complement strand
CGACACAACAGCGCGAGAGATATGGGAGCAGATGGAAGGCCGCGTCGATGCGTTTGTGGCCGGTGTCGGCACCGGCGGCACATTCTCAGGCGTCGCGCGCTTCCTCAAGGAGCAGAATCCCACCGTGCTCACCGTGGCCGTGGAGACGGAAGGCTCGATTCTGCAGGGCGGCGAGCCGGGGAAGCATCGTGTGGAAGGCATCGGGGTGAGCTTTATTCCGGAGACATTCCACCGCGAGGTCTGCGACCGCATAGTGATGGCGCGCGACGCGGATGCTTTTGCGATGGTGAAAACACTGGCAGCGCAGGAGGGCGTTGTGGCGGGATCGAGTGCGGGCGCGGCGGTCCATGCGGCCCTCGAACTGGCCAGGGAACTTGGTTCGGGAAAGCGCATTGCGACGATCATTCCGGATTCGGCAGAGCGGTACCTCTCGAAGAAGATATTTGAAGGCGGAGTGTAGACAGAATGGCGCACCGATTCTTAAGCAGCTTTGCCGCCATCACGATCCTGCTCTTGTTCACAGAGAACGCTTATGCGACTTACGAGATCGTCGAGATTGAGAAGCCGTTCTATGTCCGCTCACTTGCAGGCGAGGCTTTGGACCCCACAGGAGCACCAGTCTCAGGAGTGGAGGTGAGTGACTGTGATCAGGGATTCACAAAAGTGATCACAGCGACAAGAAGTGATGAAAAAGGGCGCTTCATTCTTCCAGTTAGCGGAGTTTCGGTCCACTATCTTAGCTTTCGGGCTCTTGGATTCAATCCCTTGCGTATAACCGTGATCATCCGAAACACTGCCCCGAAGCGATTACGTATCAAACTCCCGATTGGTGGCTAGCTCAAATTACTGGTCGCCACGCGATAAGCTGGAATCAGAAACTGGGGAAAACCATAGATCATGTCTCAATTCAAGTACTCGACGCTTGCCGTGCACGCAGGGCAGCAACCTGACCCGCTGACAGGCGCGGTCAATGTGCCTGTTTACCTTACTTCGACATTTGAGCTGACCGGTATCGGCGAGAGCAGGGGCTGGGATTACTCGCGCGCCGGCAATCCGACGCGCGACCGGCTGGAAGAAGCGCTTGCGGCTCTTGAGGGTGGAACATCCGGCCATGCTTTTGCCAGCGGCATGGCGGCGATTTACGCGCTCGTGGCAACGATGCATGCCGGCGACCACGTGATCTGCTCGCATAACGTTTACGGGGGCACCGCGCGGCTCTTCAACCTGATCGTGCGCAACTACGGCATCGAGTTCGAATATGTGGATACGAGCAACCCGGAGGCCGTTACGGCGGCGATTAAGCCGAATACCCGGCTGATTCATGTGGAGACACCGACGAATCCGCTGATGGTGCTGACGGAGGTAGCTGCCGAGTGCCAGATCGCACCTGCGAAGGGCGTGGAGGTGAGCGTAGATAACACGTTCATGTCGCCGGCGCTGCAAAGCCCGATCGCTCTGGGCGCGGATATCGTGATGCACTCGACGACGAAGTTCCTCAACGGCCACTCCGACGGGCTGGGCGGCGCGCTGATCGGCACGAAGCCAGAGCACAAGGAGCGCTTTCTGCTGGTGCAAAAGGCTGCCGGCGGCATTCTTTCTCCGTTTGAGTGCTTCCTGGTGCTTCGCGGCATCAAGACGCTGCCTTTGCGGATGAAGCAGCACGAGGAGAACGGGCGCGCAGTCGCGGAGTTTCTGTCGGCCCAGGCGAAGGTGACGCGCCTCAACTACCCGGGTCTCAAAAGCCATCCGCAACATGCGCTCGCAGTGAGGCAGCAGCGGGGCTTTGGCTCCATGCTGAGCTTCGATCTCGGCGGCCGCGACGCGGCGGAGCGATTCCTGCGCGCTCTCAAGCTCTTCCTCAATGCGGAGTCACTGGGAGGCGTGGAGTCTCTGGCTTCGCACTCGGCGACCAC
>JBATYG010000627.1:0-1507 GCA_049673945.1 Occallatibacter sp. | reverse complement strand
TAGCGGTGGCGGAGCCGGTGCCAGGATAGCTTCACCGAATGACGCGCACTTAAACGGACAGGAACGATACTTTGGCTGTTGCTGCACTGCTGGACAGGGCGCGTGTGGGCCGGGGGCACTGGCGGATCACGATTGTCGTGGGGCTGGGTCTCTTCTTCGACCTATTCGATGTGTTTCTGGCGGGCGTGCTGGCGACGGTGCTCACGAAGAGCTTCGGGTTGAGCCACGCGGCGCTGCCGGCCGTGCTGGGGTCAAGCTTCCTGGGCATGTTTGCGGGCGCGATGACGAGGGGCGTGGGCGCGGACCGCATTGGGCGGCGGCCGGCGTTTCTGCTGAACCTGGGCATCTATTCGCTGTTTACGTTGGCGGGCAGCCTGAGCCCGAATGCGGCGGTGCTGATTGCGACACGGTTTCTTGCGGGGATCGGCATTGGCGCGCAGACTCCGCTCTCTGACGCGTATCTGAGCGAAGTGCTGCCGGCGCGGGTGCGCGGCCGGATGATGTCGGTGGCATACACGATCGGATTTTGCGGGATACCAGCGATCGGGCTGAGCGCGCGGCTGCTGGTTCCTCTGTCGCTGATGGGCATGGCCGGCTGGCGCTGGCTGTTTGTGGCTGGCGGCCTGGGCGGGGTGGTGGTCTGGCTGCTGCAGCGGAGCGTGATCGAGTCGCCGCGGTGGCTGGAGACGAAAGGCCGGCACGCGGAGGCGCTCCGGGCGGCGGCGACGCTGCTCGATCTGCCGGTGGAAGAAGCGCAGCCAGTGACGGAGAAGGCCGCGGCGCCGAGGATCGAGGCGAGCGCGTGGAGACCGCAGATCGTGATGCTGTGCGTCTTCCAGATCTTTCAGACGGTGGGGTATTACGGCTTTGGCACGATGGTGCCGCTGGTGCTGGCGCACAAAGGCTTCTCGGTGCTGGCGTCGCTTGAGTACACGACGATTGCGTTCCTTGGATATCCGATCGGGTCGGCGCTATCGCTACTGGTGGTGGAGAGAATAGACCGGCGAGTGCTGATCATGTTGTCGGCCGCAGCGATGGCGGGGCTCGGCCTGGCGCTGGGCTTTGCGACGTCGGCGGCGATGATCGCGCTTTTCGGGATTCTGTACACGCTGGTGAGCAACATCTTCTCGAACGCATTTCACGTGCTGCAGGGAGAGATCTTTCCCACGGCGATCCGGGCGCGCGCGGCGGGCGGCGCGTACGGACTGAGCCGGCTCTCAAGCGCGGCGATGCCGTTTGTGCTGCTGCCGGTGCTGAACCGTCATGGCGGGGGCGTGATGTTTGCGGTGGTCGCGGCGGCGATGGGGATTGTGATCGCGGATATCGGCTTGTTTGCGCCGAAGACGACGGGGCGACGGCTGGAGGAGATCGGGACGTAGGGACGAGAGACCAGGGACGTAGGGACCGGGGACGTAGGGACTGGGGACGAGGGACGGCGCAACTGTATTTCTGCTGGTGCGCGGAGACAGAGCTGCGGTAGGTCACTACACGGCGGTCTATATAGGAG
>JBATYG010000626.1:0-2013 GCA_049673945.1 Occallatibacter sp. | reverse complement strand
GTATGGCTGGGTGCGGCGGTCGCGCCTCACCTGATGCCGCACGCGCCGGTGCGAACCGTCGAGGCCTTGGCGGCCTTGTTTGGCGTGCTCGGGCATATGTTTCCGGTGTGGCTCGGGTTTCGGGGCGGCAAGGGCGTGGCGACAGGCTTCGGCGTCTTCCTTGTGGCGGCTCCGCTGGCGGCGCTCGCGGCGATTACGGCCTTTGCTGTTGTCTTTGCGGCAAGCCGGTTCGTTTCTCTGGCGTCAATTATCGGCGCGCTCAGTTTCCCGATCTTTGCCTGGTTCCTGGTGCATGGCGAGAAGCCGGCGTTCTTCATTGCCGCCCAGGGAATCGTGGCCTTCCTAATCATTGCCAAGCATCATCAAAACATTCGGCGTCTGCTGAGCGGCACTGAAAACCGATTCGGTCGAGCGTCACGCGAAGGGAAGCCCGCATGAGCCGCATCGCTGTTCTTGGTTCCGGGGCGTGGGGTACGGCGATTGCTCTCTCTCTTGATCGCCGCGGCGGCCACCAGGTCACGTTGTGGTCGCACAGCGACGATGAAGCTCAGAGCATTCTCGATGCCAGGGAGAACACCCAATTCCTGCCGGGCTTTCAATTGCCTTCGACCCTGGCGGTGACCTCGGATGCGGCAGGCATCCGCGACGCGGAAGTGCTGGTTTCGGTGATTCCCTCTGAGTTTCTGAGACCGACTTGGTCGCGGCTGACGCCGCATTTGCACTCCGGGCAGATTATTGTGAGCGCCACAAAAGGCGTGGAGGATCACACCTTCTTCCGCATGACGCAGGTGATTGCGGCGGTGCTTGAGCCGGCCGGCCTCAGCATGCCCGTTGGCGCTTTTTCGGGGCCGACGTTTGCGCTGGAAGTCGCGCAGGGTCAGCCTACCGCCGTCACCGTCGCGTATACCGATCCCTCAATCGCAACACGAGTTCAACAGGACTTTTCGTCTGAAACGCTCCGCCTCTATACATCAACTGATGTGATCGGCGTTGAGCTTGGGGGCGCGCTGAAGAATGTCATTGCAATTTCCGCCGGCATCGTGGCCGGGATGGGACTCGGCTACAACTCCGCCGCAGGGTTGATGACTCGTGGAATCGCCGAGATCACTCGCCTGGCTGTTGCCTGCGGCGGCCGGCGCGAAACGCTGGCGGGCTTATCGGGCGTGGGCGACCTGGTGCTCACCTGCACCGGTTCCCTCTCACGAAATCGCACGGTTGGCCAGGCGCTCGGCCAGGGCCGCAAGCTGCCCGAGATTCTTGAGAGCCTTGGCGGCAAGGTCGCTGAGGGCGTTCGTACAACTCGGGCGGCTTTGGGACTCGCGCGTCAGCGGGGTATCGAGATGCCAATTACCGAGCAGATGGAGCTGATTCTCGACGCGGGCAAAGACCCGCGCGAAGCGATCAAAGATCTGATGCTGCGGCCGGGCAAGGACGAAGAGTAAATCTCTCCCCATCAAGCCCCCAGTCCACCTGCGATCGCGCCGATGATCAGCAACGGCTCCTGGCCAAGCACTACGGCGTCAGGCAGCGGGGTGTCAGGCGGCAGCAGACTGAGATCCTCTTCGCACGCAAAGAATCGCACGAAAGGACGACGCTTGAGCGTGCCGTAGTCGCGAATTGTGCCGCGAAGCATCGGATAGCTGGCTTCAAGGGCATCGAGAACATTTTGCAGCGAAACGGGAGGCGAAACTGGGAGCTTCACTTCCCCATCGATTTTCGCCAGGTTTCGCAGGTGATAAGGAAGCACAACGCGCACTTCCGGATTCGGCATTCGATCACCTCAAACCAGCGTCTGCACTTCCACCGACAGCACGGCCGGCAGATCGTGCACAATGGCCGACCACGAATCGCCGCTGTCGCTCGAGACATACACCTGGCCGCCGGTAGTGCCGAAGTAGACGCCGCAATCGTCGAGCGTATCGACGGCCATCGCGTCGCGCAGCACATTAACGTAACAAGTTTGCTGGGGCAGACCGCTGGTGAGCGGTTCCCACTCGTTGCCGCCGGTGCGGC
>JBATYG010000625.1:0-1983 GCA_049673945.1 Occallatibacter sp. | reverse complement strand
GCCTATCCCACTCTGCTCGCGAACGCGTTCATCGATGCGGGCATTCCGGCACTCACGCCCGAGATTGGCGCTTCGCGCATCCTGGACCTCAACATGATCCCCTCGTTCGTGGAAGGCACCATGAATGTGCTCAAGCACCACGGGATCGTCTCAGGTCAGGTGGGCCGCACCGGGAAGGACGCGGACATCTTCATCGCCAACAGCGGACACACTATTCTTGCAACTCATGGCGGCTTCGTTGAGCTTCTGGTCAAGCTGAAGGACAAGATCAAAGCCGGGCAGAAGGTTGCCATCCAGCGCAATACGTTTGGCGAAGTAGTGGCCGAATACACGAGTGGGGTGGCCGGCGAGGTCATGGCTCGCCGCTCAGACGCAACCGCCGAGCCTGGCATTCCGTTGATCGCTATCCTCTACAACGACCCGTCTCATGAGCTCCCAGTGGATTACTCCGAGTGAGTCAGCCGTGGAGCTAGTGACGGAGACAGACATTCCATCCCCCACGCCCCGTAAACTTAAGACATGCCGCCGATCCTGATTGCGCAGAATATCTCCAAACGCTTCGGCGCCACTGCTCTTTTTGACAACATCACGTTCTCGGTCCACGACGGCGATCGCATCGGCCTCATCGGCCCCAACGGAGCAGGCAAATCGACACTCCTCTCCATCCTCGGCGGAGAGCAGCACCCGGACTCCGGGGAAGTCTCCTCGCGCAAGCGTGCCCGCATCGGCTATGTCCGCCAGATCTCCGACTTCGACCCCGGAATCACGGTCCGCCAGGTGATCGAGGCCGGGCTCGACCGTGCGGCTCTTCCAGCCGCTGCCCGCGAGCAGCATCTCCGCGAGACTCTTGGCCGCGCAGGCTTTGCTGAAAGCGATACTGCCGGTAATCCCGGCATGGACCGGGAAGCCTGCAGCCTCAGCGGCGGCTGGAGCAAGCGCCTGGCGATCTCTGAAGCCCTCGTCACCCAGCCCGAGGTTCTACTGCTTGACGAACCCACGAACCATCTCGATCTCGAAGGAATCGAATGGCTGGAAGGCTTGCTCCGCACGGCGAGGTGCGCTTTTGTCGTCGTCACGCACGACCGCTACTTTCTGGATGGCATGGCCTCCGAGGTGGTCGAGCTCAACCGCATCTACTCTGAAGGCTTGTTACGCGTTAAAGGCGGCTATTCCAAATTCCTCGAGGACCGCGAGGCCTACGTGGAGTGGCAGCAGCTGGCCCAGGATAGCCTCCGCAACCGGGTCCGCAGCGAAATGGAATGGCTCCGCCGTGGCCCCAAGGCCCGCGCGACCAAAGCCAAAGCTCGCATCGACAACGCCGGCGCACTGATCGCAGAGCTGCGCGACTCGGAATCGCGCTCGCGCACCGCCACGGCAGGCATCGCTTTTGATGCCACTGGCCGACAGACCAAACAACTCATCGAAGTCCGGAACGCCACGATTACTCTCGGTGATCGTGAAATCCTCAGTGGCGTGAGCGTGAAACTTACCAACGGATTGAAGCTAGGGCTCGTTGGCCCCAACGGCTCAGGCAAGACCGCGCTGCTGCGCGCTATCACCGGTGAATTGCTTCTGAGCGCGGGCGAGATCCTTCGCGCACCGGGTCTTCGCATCGTTTACCTTTCGCAGATGCGCCAACTGGACACGTCTCTCACGCTTCGACGGACGCTGGCGCCCGAGTCCGACTCGGTTGTCTATCAGGACCGCGTGCTGCACGTGGCCGGATATGCCTCGCGCTTCCTCTTCACAGGTGAGCAGCTCAATCAGCCAGTGGAGCGGCTGAGCGGCGGCGAACGGGCGCGCGTTCTGATTGCCCGTCTGATGCTTGAGCCCGCCGATGTGCTTATCCTCGACGAGCCGACCAACGACCTCGATATACCCACGCTCGAAATCCTCGAGGAATCTCTGCTCGCGGTTCCCGGCGCCCTAGTCCTTGTGACCCATGATCGCTATCTGCTCGACCGGGTCACCAACGTAGTGCTC
>JBATYG010000624.1:0-1532 GCA_049673945.1 Occallatibacter sp. | reverse complement strand
AGCTTATGGATTTTCTCGAAGAGCACATCTTTCATCCGCTGGGCATGGAGTCGGTGTGGAACAGCGATGAAGCGAAGCTGACGCAGGCGGATGCGACGGCTTACTACCGGCATGCGCTGGGACCACTGCGGCCGGCGCCGAAGGAGGGACGCGGCTGGATGTTTGCCGCAGGCGAGCTGGCGATGACTGCGCACGATCTGGCGCTGTGGGATGAAAGCCTGATAGCGCAAACGGTGCTCAAGCCGGAGAGCTACAAGGAGATGTTCACCGAAATAAAGCTGAAGGACGGCAAGGGGACGCAATACGGGCTCGGCGTTGAGGTGATGGAGCGCGACGGACACCGGTCGATCGAGCACTCGGGCGAGGTGTCGGGCTTCGTCTCAGACAATGAAGTGCTGGTGGATGATGGCGTGGCGGTTGCGGTGCTGACGAACCAGGACGCGGTTGGCGCAGCGAGCACGATTGCGCGGCTGGCGGCGCCCGCGGTGGCTCAGTTTCCGTTGACGGCGCCAGAGCAGCAGGCGCTCGATATCTTTCGTGGATTGCAGCAGGGCAGGATCGATCGCACGCTGCTGGCGCCGAATCTGAGGGACTACTTCACGGCGGAGGCGATCGCGGATTATCAGCAGAGCCTGGCGCCGCTGGGCGAGCCGCTGACGTTCAAGCAGACGCACGAAGCGCTGCGGGGCGGGATGACGTTCCGAATGTTTGCGATCACATATCCGGTCACGTATGCGGGGAAACATCTGGCGCTGACGACGTATACGTATCCCGATGGCAAGTTGGAACAGTTCCTGGTGGCGCCGTCGGAGTGAAGGCTTCATCCTCAAACTGACAATCGCCGAATCCGATACACTTGAAGCTGGCCTATGTTTGAGAACCTCACAGATAAATTGCAGCGCGCATTCAAGAATCTGCGCGGACAAGGGACGCTGACGGAAGAGAACATCGCCGAGGCGCTGCGCGAGATTCGCGTGGCTCTGCTGGAGGCGGACGTCAACCTGAATGTGGTGAAGGAGCTGATTGAGCATATCCGTGCCAAGGCGGTTGGCACGGAGGTGCTGACGGCGCTGTCGCCCTCGGAGCAGGTGATCAAGATCGTGCGCGACGAGCTGATTACGCTGCTGGGCAAGGACACGGCGCGGTTCAAGTTTGCCTCGCAGCCGCCGACGGTGATCCTGATGGCTGGGCTGCAGGGCTCGGGCAAGACGACGACGAGCGGCAAGCTGGCGGCGTGGCTGAAGAAGGGCGGGCACCGGCCCATGCTCGTGTCCGTCGACGTGTACCGGCCGGCGGCGCGCGAGCAACTCAAGGTAGTGGCGAAATCGATCGACGCGCGGCTCTATGAAGGCGATATGAAGGGCGAGGCGCCGGGCACGGCGCTGGTGGAGCGGCTGGCGCAGGAGGGACGGCGCGAGGCGCGGAACATGGGCTGCGACACGCTGATTGTGGATACGGCGGGGCGGCTGCACATCGACGAACAGTTGATGCTGGAGATGGAGAAGCTGAAGAAGCTGCTCAAGCCGCAGGAG
>JBATYG010000623.1:0-3247 GCA_049673945.1 Occallatibacter sp. | reverse complement strand
TACGCCTTGCGCTTCTTGCCTTCGCCTGAAAAGTCGAGCGTCGAGAACCCGAGATTCTGGTTGTTGATCTCGTTCCTCAGCTCATGCCACAGCTCATTGGGGATTTTCAGAAAGACCTCGACGACGTTCGGATCAAACTGGCTTCCCGAACAGCGCAGAATCTCTTCGCGCGCCATCTCGAAGGTGCGCGCCTTGCGGTAAGGCCGATCGCTGGTGATCGCGTCCATCGCGTCGGCGACCGCAAAAATGCGCGCGCCGATCGGGATCTCGTTGCCACGCAGGCGGCTTGGGTAGCCATTTCCGTCGTAGTGCTCCTGGTGCGTATACACAATCGCCGCCGCTTCGCTCAGGAAGGGAATCTTGCGCAGGATGTGATAGCCGCGCGTGCAGTGGTCCTGCATGATCACCTGTTCTTCAGGCGTCAGCTTGCCCGGCTTGCGCAGAATCTCATCGGGAATCGCCATCTTGCCGATGTCATGCAGAAACGCGCCGCGCGCAATAATCTTGATCTCGTTCGGAGGGATGCCCATCGCCCGCGCCAGCGCAATGGTATAGGCCGTCACGCGCTTCGAGTGGCCCTCCGTCTCTGAATCCTTGAGATCCAGCGCATCGCCCAGCGCCTCGAGCGTCACGTCATAGGAGTGCTCAAGGTCTTCCATCGCCTGGCGCAGCATCTCGGTGCGCGCCCTCACTACCTGCTCGAGGTTCTGCTGGTAGTTATGGCTCTCCTGCAGGGCATGGCGATAATCGAGCGCGCGCTGTACCGTTGCCACAAGGTGCTCGCGCTCAAAAGGCTTCAGCAGATAGTCGTAGGCGCCGCGCCGCATCGAGTCGATCGCGACGCTGATGTCGTGAATCGCGCTCACCATCACCACCGGCAGTTGCGGCTGGTCCGTGTGGATGCGCTCGAGCAGCGCGATCCCGTTTCCATCCTGCATCACAATGTCGGTGAGCACCAGGTCGAAGGGCCCCTGTTCCATCAACTCCATCGCCTGCGAACCGCTGTTCGCCTGCCGGATTTCATAGCCCTGGCGCTCCAGCGTCACGCTGATCATCGACCGCACGGGAGCCTCGTCGTCTACTACCAGCACACGAGCATTGCGCCGAGCCTGTCCGCGGGGTTTCTCCTCCGCTTTCTCAGCCTGTGGCATCGTTGAATCGTCTTCGCCACGCTTTGCCAACGCCAAGCCCATCTCTCTCCTGCGTCCCGCTGGCCCACGATCCCTTTGCGCGCGAATAGAGGCAGACTTCGGCACTGCCGGCAACTCCGGCAGCCCGAACCAACGCCCGGGAATCATTGGAACAAAAAAGTCCATTCGATGCAGTGCCAGGGAGAAGCCGGACAATCGCACTTAGTTCAGAATCAAGAGCGTTTTGGCGGGTCTGTTCGTTCTCTGCCGCGCCTGGCGCTTAAAACAGCAATACGATTGTTTGTATGTTGAACTTACGCCAGCGAATCATCCGGCGCAAGCCTTTCTGTCGAAAGTATCCAACTATTAAACGAACTCGATCGGTTTTGTCCAGTACACAAGAGTCTTGCTCGGCTTACGACCTTCGTTCGCTCCTTCTTTGCACATCGGTCCAATATCGATTCCGGTAACATCTATTCGCAGGCCTTTTTCTTCGCCCGGCGCGCGGCGGCCCAGCCTTCCTTCGTGACCTGCCGGGCGCGTCCCACGGCCAGCGCCTCGGCCGGAACATCCCTGGTAATGCACGATCCTGCGCCCACATAGGCGCCATCGCCAATGGAGACCGGGGCAACCAGTGTCGAATCGCTCCCCACAAATGCGCCTTCTCCCACGTGCGTCATGTGCTTGTTCACGCCGTCGTAGTTGCACGTAATTACGCCCGCGCCAATGTTTGTCTTGGCGCCAATCTCGGCGTCTCCCAGGTAGGCGAGATGATTCGCCTTCGCGCCTTTGCCGAGCCGCGCCTTCTTCGTCTCCACAAAATTGCCCACGTGCGCCTCGTCGCCGATCGCGCTTCCCGGCCGCAGGTGCGAGTAGGGCCCGATCCGCGCGCCGTTGCCCACCGAGCTCTCAGTCATGATGCTGCCCGGCAGCACGACAACCTCATCGCCCACCGTGCAGTTTTCAATCACTGAGTACGAGCGGATGTGGCTCCCGGTTCCGATCCGCGTCTTGCCCAGCAACTGCACATAAGGCTCGATGATCGTGTCCGGCTCAATCTCCACCTCGGCGTCAATCACGCACGTATCGGGCCTGAAGATCGTTACGCCGGCCGCCATCAACCTCTTTGCGTTCGCGGCGCGCAGCATCGCGTCGAGAGCCACCAGCTCCGCAATGGTGTTCGCTCCCATCACCTCAACGGCCCGTGCCGCGCGCACAGCCACCACGCGCTCACCGGCGCCCCGCAGCAGGCCAGCCATGTCGGTCAGGTAAAGCTCGCCCTGCGGATTGCTTGCCGAAAGCTCGTCCAAATGCGCCAGCAGTGGTTTCGTCTTGAAGGTGTAGATGCCCGAGTTGGTTTCGAGAATCCCTTCCTGCCGCGGCGTCAGATTGACCTGCTCCACAATGGCATCAACATCGGCCTCATCCGGGGCCTTCCGCACAATGCGGCCGTAGCCTGTGGGATTTTCCGGCGCCGCGGTCAGAATGGTCATGGCCGCTTCTTCCGCCTCGTGGAAACGCCACACCTGCTCGATCGTCTCCCGCCGAATCAGCGGCACATCGCCTGAAAGCACCAGGACGTTCTCGTATTCGGCAATGGCCTCGCGCGCGCACTGGATGGCATGCCCCGTCCCGCGCTGTTCGAGCTGTTCCACGAACCGCACGCCGGTATCGGCCACCGCGGCCCGCACCTTCTCCGCTTCGTGGCCTACAACCACGAAGATATCGGTCCAATCCACAATCCCATCAGTGGCCGCAATCACATGCTGCAGCAGCGCCTTTCCACCCACCTGGTGCAGCACCTTCGGCCGCCGCGACTTGAACCGCGTGCTTTTTCCGGCGGCCATAATGACCACGGCGAGCTTCGCTTGCGCAGACTTGCCCTGCTTTCCGCTCACTGCTTCTTCTCCTCCGCGGGGCCTTGCTTCGGCTGCGGAATCGTGATGTCGATCGGATGCACAGGGCCCATCCCCAGCGTGTCGAGTCCCGGCTTGATCTCCCCGCTGTTGCCCACCACCAGCACTGCGAGCTTCTCGGGGTGGACGTACTTCTTCGCCACCGTGTTTACATCGGCAGTGGTGACCTTCTCGAGCGCTGCCTTGTAGGTTTCAAGGTAG
>JBATYG010000622.1:0-5143 GCA_049673945.1 Occallatibacter sp. | reverse complement strand
GACTTCACAGGATTGGGCATCGCAGGGCGTGGTTGCGGTGGCGCGGTGGCATGATGCAGTGAACCAGAGCGAAGCTGGGGTGGCGGGCCTGGCGTGGCGGCTTTATCCAGGTGCGTGGACCGAGCTGCCAGACCTGACGAAACAGGCGGCGGTGTTTGCGGGCGAGTCGGCGGGCATCCAGGTGGAGGATCACGGGTTCACGCGCTATGCGACGGCGTGGGACGGATGGATTGACGTGCCGGTAGACGGAGGGTACACGTTTCACCTGCTGGCGCGGGATGGAGCGCTCCTGCTGATCGACGGCGCCGAGGTGGCGAGGACGGGGCCGCCTTTCGCTCAGGTTTGCGGCACGAACGGCAACGCCGTCCGCTATGATCGCGGCTCGATCGGGCTGCGCGCGGGGCGACACGCGATTCATCTGGAGGGATTGCACTTTGCCAGCCAGGGAACGCCTCGGCTGTTGTGGGAGGGGCCGGGACTGCCCCTGACGGACGTGCCGGGCGAAGCCTTCAGCCATCCCGGGCAGGATGGGGTCACAACGAGCACAAGGTAGGCGCCCAGTTCGTCCGACCCGGTTCGTCCGAATTGGGGTCCACCGTGCTTTGCATGGATGGGGTGGGGGCGCGTGCGTTCTTAGGCGGCGGCGCGGATGATGATGGCGTCTACGGGTTCTCTACCAGGACCAGACGCGGTCGGCGGAGGACCAGAGGCTTGCGCTTTCCTGTCCGACGGTTTCGTCGGGGTTGAGGGGGACGCGGATGGAGGCGCCTCCAAGGGAGATGCGCAGGAAGAGGCGTTCGCAGACCTCGGTGTCTTCGACGGTCTGGCCGATGAGGCTGCAGAGGGCGTCGCGATAGCCGTGCTCGCCGGGCAGATAGGTGTGATAGCCGATCTGGATGTGGGGGCGGCGGTAGGCGGTGAGCATGGAGCCGCAGAAGCGCAGCTGCACGTAGTCCATGACGAACTCGACGGAGCTGAGAAACTCGCCGATGACGGCTTCGAGGCCGCGGTCGTCGAGGACGTCCTGAATGCGGCGCAGCTTGTCCTGGAGGCGGTCGATCGCGAAGGCGAGCGCGGCCTGGGTGGACTCGATCTGGAGGCGGAAGGCGGCGCCGGGTTCTTGTCCGCGCTCGAGGGCGAGGATGGCGAGAGCCGGCGCAGTCTTGCTTACCTTGAGTGCGTGTTCGGCGAGCAGGTGACGCGGAAAGCCGGGGTTATTGAGGGCGCGGAGCCATCCGAGGGCGATGCGGGCGCCTTCCTCGTCGTATTGGGAGATCTGCTCGTGAAAGTCTTCGAGCAACCGTCTGTACTCTGCCACGTCTTCGGCAATCATGGGAATTTCAGCCAGTTTATCGGGATGCGAAGCCCATATGTGTCCTGATGCGAACATTGCCCCAAGCCAAAGTAACTAAGGCTGTTCTGGAAGGGTGCGGCGTACCCGGAGCGGGTGAGAACCATGCCACTTATGGGGAATGCTCAGCGTGCGATGAAGTACATCAGCCAACTGAGAGCAATGGCGGAGCCCACGAAGAGGATGAAGCAGTAGGCGCCGTAGCGAACCATTTTGGGCGGGGTTTCGCGCATGGTGATGCCGAAGACGGTGGAGGCGCAGAGGGCGAAGAGGACAACGGCGGTGAAATGGGAGGGGCTGAACACTAGAGCTTTCTCCCGGTGCGGATGTTGTGCGCGTCGACGGCAGCGATCACGTTGAGGAGGCCCGCGACAACGATGAAGCGGGTGCCGTAGTCGGCGGTCGTGACTTGGATGGAGTCTGCGCCGAAGCCGAGGATGCGGCTGCCGATATAAAGGAGGCCGTTGCCGAGGTCGCCGATGAATCCGAGGATCTCGAGGATGTCGTGGGCGTTTGAGAAAACTTTGCCCTGCATGGCGATGCCGAGGACAAACATGATGAGGACAGAGGCGGCTAGGAGCAGGCCGCGGACCCATTTGCCAACGAGGAAGTGGCCGGCGCCGGGAATAAGCCAGCCGGCGATAAGGGGCAGATAGACGAACCCGTCCTGTGTGTTGCGTTTGGCGGCCGCGCTGCTGGTGGTCTGTGACATTCCTCTTCGACTATATCGCATGGAAGGGGAGGGTTGCGGTGAGGATGGCTTGAGCGCGGCCTGGTTTCCTGCGCCTGGTTCAGATGGATGAAGCACCAGACGCATTACCAGGTGACCGGCGATATCAGTTGTTCTTGAAGGGCGGCAGAACGTGCTCTCTCAGCACTGCGATCCGGCTCGAAGCTCTCGCTCGCTTTCAGAAGTCGCGATCCAGTCGCCACGCATGGCGGCGAGAGGAATCACAGCTCTTACGGGAGGCCCCGTAGTGCTTTCAGAAGCTGGCGGCATCCCGTCGCAAACCTGTTAACTACAGGGCGGCGAGGGCGTCGGCCTGGCTGGGGAAGAGGCCGGCGTATTTGGTGATGCCGACCATGGTGAAGACCTTGGTGAAGTGCGGGGATAGGCCGAAGGCGTAGACTTTCTGGCCGGAGTTGGAGGCCTCGATGAGCATCTGGATGACGAGCGCGATGCCGCTCGAATTGATATAGTCCACCTTCGAGAAATCCAGCAGGACGAGCTTGGAGGTTTG
The DNA here is from genome assembly GCA_049673945.1 of Occallatibacter sp. GTDB lineage: Bacteria > Acidobacteriota > Terriglobia > Terriglobales > Acidobacteriaceae > Telmatobacter. Next base: position 2,551 of record JBATYG010000622.1, on the reverse strand, counting down.
CTTCGGGAGTGACTGATAGGTGCCCAGTACGGCGTCCTTCGAGGTGCTGGCAATGTCTCCCTCGTAGCGGAGGACGGTAACCGGATGCCCGGCTGGGGAAGTTAGCTGATCAACACGCGCCTTGGTTTCAGTCTGCACGATCTGGTGTCTCCCATTCGCAATGCTCTGTGGCCATTCTATCGAGATGTTGCGTGGATCGGACCGCCACAGCCAGAGCCGAGGCGAGCGAGCCCACTTTCTCTCAAAGACTTTCTCAAAAAGAAAGGCCGTTTTCCGTCATAGTTCCTTGTCCAGCCGAATGACGAGCCGGACATAACTGCTGTTTCCGTTTACGCCTTTGACCCACTCGGCCTCGTCGACCAGGGCCTGGATGAGGAACATGCCCATGCCGCGGGGGTCTTCTTCGCCGTGAATCTTGCGATCGATGTCGGGGCGGGGCGGAAGCTTTTTGAGCCCCTTGCCGTCGTCAATGACCTTTACCTCGAGAGCGTCATCGACGGCGGAAAGCACGACGCCCACGGAAAGCCCTTCATTGAGGAGGTTTCCGTGTTCGATGGCGTTGATGCACGCCTCGGCGACGGCGGTCTTGAGATCTTCGACACGATCCTCACGAAAGCCCATCAACTTGGCAACCGCTGCGGCGGTGCTCATGGCAACTTTTTCAAAGCCGAGCCGCGAGGGGAGCCTCACTTCCACGCTGGTGGGTCTCGTGCCTGTCATGCGTTTCGTCTCCCTTGCCCCCTCCGGTTCATTTCCGGTACCGGACCCGACAGCCTTACCCCTTCGACCAAGACCCGTTGGTGGGGGGAACCTGCTCCCCACCCGGCGGTGGTGACCTCTTACTTATCCGCCGGTTCTCTGCACAACGCCAGGGCGGTCATGTCATCGCCCTGTGGGCTGCCCTGAGAAAAAGCACTAATGGCTGTCCACAATGCAGCGAGCATATCATCAGCCTGCGTCGATCGGCACGTAGAAAACACATCCAACAGTCTTTCCGGTCCGAATTCCTCGTCTCCCTGGAAGACCTCGGTGAGGCCATCGGTATAGAAAAGGAGGCGGGCGCCGGGTTCAAAGACGCTTTTGTCGGCGGAGTAGCGCATGCCGGGGAGCAGGCCTAGGGGGGTGCCGGTGGACTCGAACTGGACGACGTCGCCGCCTGGATTTACGAGGAATCCTGGATTGTGGCCGGCGTTGACGACTTCGAGCTCGCCTTTTTCGGGGTGGAGACGGAGAAAGATGGCGGTTACATAGCGGCGGCGGGCCTCTTCGCCCTCGGCCCAGTGGTGCTGGTTCATGCGGGTGGCGAGCTCATCGAGGGGAAGGCCGACGTTGGCGATGGCGCGAAAGGCGGCGCGGAAGCTGACGGACATCATGGCCGAGGCGAGGCCTTTGCCGGCGACGTCTGCGACGACCATGAGCAAGGCGCCATCGGGCTGCTCGACGATGTCGAGGTAGTCGCCGCCGACCTCGTAACAGGTGACGGAACGGAAGCCGACGGAGTAGCCGGGAATTTCAGGCAGGGCCTGGGGCAGGAGCGAGCGCTGGATGGTGCGGGCGGCGTCGAGGTCCTGCTGCACGCGGGCCCACTGCAGGTTGCGCTCGTGGTTGCGAGCATTTTCACGAGCGACTGCGGCCTGGAGGGTGAGGCCTTCGAGAAAATCGGCTTCATAGAGTGTGAGCTCGCGGCCCTCGGGGGGCACGACGACGAGCTCGGCCATGCGCTTGCCTTCGCGGTCCTGCAAAAGATAGATGGGGTTTGCCGGGCTGGCCCCCTCGGGGGCGTTGATGCTTTTGACGTTGCCGTAGGCCATGCCGACGTCAGGAAACTCGGCCCCCGCCATTTCGAGCTCGCGGACGACGATGCGGAGCACCTGCTCAAGCACCTCGTCTTCGCGAATGGTGGAGTGAACGCTCCGCGACGCCTCGAGCAGCGCCTGCAGCCGAAACACCTGCTGCTGCAGCTCGATGGTTTCGCCGCTGCCTGGAAGCTGAATGCCCGCTGCCATGCTGTCCCCCGTGGAATCTCACTCTACCATGCCGTTGGCGCGAGGCGGAAAGATCGGTTTGAGGGCGGCCGGAGACCAATCAGGAGGACCTTTCAGGAGGACTTGGCTCAGGAAGACTTGGCCGGCGGGCCGACGACCTGGCGGATATCGCGGACCTCAAGCACTCGCCGGGGGTAGCCTGTGCGCGCGACGGCAAGCATGGCGCGGCCGATTTCACGGGTCGTAAGGATCTGGTTGGGCAGCATTCTGCCGAGGAGTGGCAGCGTGGGCCCGAGCACCTTATAGAAGAGGCGGTAGGAGGGCGTCTTCGAGACGATGCCGTACATAGGCTCGATGAAGCCGGGACGAAACATGTAGGCCTGACGCGGCAGCCGGAGCAGCGCGTTCTCGGTTCGGCCTTTGACGCGCGCCCACATCATGCGGCCCTTTTCGGTGCTGTCGGTTCCTGAGCCTGAGACATAAATGAAGGCCGCGCCGGGCGAGGCGACGCTGAGCATCTGGGCTGCCGCGAGGGTAAAGCCGTAGGTGATGCGGGTGTACTCTGC
>JBATYG010000621.1:0-2557 GCA_049673945.1 Occallatibacter sp. | reverse complement strand
TGGGACGAATGCTTCGGGCCCAACAGACGCCATGCTTCGGGCGCCTGCCAAGGGTCGTATCCGGCATCGGTCATGAGCGTGAGCGCGATTCGACCTCGTTCTTTTTCCAAACGAAGGTTGATCTCGTATGAAACCGCCCCGAGAGTACCCGCGACGGCGAGAGCGGCGATTGGATCGACGAACCAAGCGGCGTCTTCGCCAACTTCCAAGACGCCTTTCAGGGCATCTTCTTCGGCCCTGATTGACTGCATGGAGAAAGCGATGCCGTCGGCCAGGACGGCCGCCAGTTGATCGTCATTGCCAAGCCTCTCCAGGACCGGCCGTGGGATCAGGATGAGACCTGGACTGCAAACTAGTTCCGACCGGATTTCTCGTTCTTCAACGACATAGAACCGAAAGTGGATTTTCGCTGCCTGCTCTTGTGCCATTTGCTTCTGATACATGGGGACCAGGCTCACGCCTACTCGCTGAACCCTCGCCTGCAGGGAAGGATCAGCAGAAACTTTGTGCCAGCCGCACCACCCACCGGCGTCGCTCATCCTGACCTTTTCGTGCAAAGGCATGAAATTCCCTTTTGAATCGATGAGGCTCTCCTTAAATGGCACATTGTCCCGCAGTTGACCTGGATCCGGCTTCTTCACGCCTGATTTAACTGAAAAGAATTTTGCCCTGGCCGCGACAACATCGCCAGAATCATCGCGCTTGCCTTCGAAGCGGACGTATGTGCCCATCCCGACGTCGGCAATTGACTTCAAATTCCCGTGAAAGGAAACCTGTGAGTCTGCCGTCAGGCGAATCCGGTAGCCGTCGGCCTGTATGACAGGCTCGGGGCCAGCGTGAATCACTCTGTCGATCACACCGAAACCTTTGAGTTCCTTATCCTGCGCCGAAAGCAAGGGCAAGGTCATTGCGAGCGCTGAGCACAACGCCAGTCCGAGCCGAACGAGTCGTATCACGCGGTAACTCCAGATGGGCGAATGAAGTCTGGGTCAATTCTAGCGCGGCATCAGGCAGGTCCTGCGTAAGGAGCGCGCTTGCCAAAGAGCGCGGTGCCGATGCGGATGCGCGTGGCGCCCTCTTCAATGGCAAGGGCGAAGTCGCCGCTCATGCCCATGGAGAGAACTGCGAGATTGAGACGAGGATGCGCGGCGGCCCAGCGGTCGCGATGCCGGCGCAGGCTGCGGAAGCAGGCGCGCGTAATGTCTTCGGCGACTCCCCAGGGCGCGATGGTCATGAGGCCGCCTGTGTCGAGATGTGCGAGATCGGGAAGGGCTTCGAGGAGCTGCGCGGCTTCAGCGGAGTCGGGCAGGAGTCCAGCTTTAGATTCTTCGGAGCTGAGTTTGACCTCGATGAGAACGGGAAGGCGCTTACCGAGTTTGCCGGCTGCGTCGTTGAGGCGTTCGGCGAGGCGCAGGGAGTCCAGCGAATCGACACCGTGAAAGAGCTCGACGGCACGCGTGGCCTTATTGGACTGAAGGTGGCCGATGAGGTGGACGCGGAGTGGTTGCTCGTGGCGCAGAGGCTCGAGCTCGATGGATTTAGCGGCGAACTCCTGCACGCGGTTTTCACCGAAGAGGGTAAGGCCGAGGGCGGCAGCTTCGGCGATGGTTTCAGCCGGGTAGGTTTTAGAGACAGCCATCAATTCAACTTCGATGCGCGGGCGGCCTGCGCGGCGACAGGCCTGGGCGATTGCGTCTTCGAGCTTGTCGAGCGTGGCGGCGAGAGTGGTCATCTTAAGAGGATTGGCGATTCAGATCCGTTTGATGATAGCGAACCAGGCAGGCGCGCCGTTGGGATGGAAGCGGCTGTGCACGCGATCGGGCGCGAGGGTGACGATCTGCCATCCGCCGGCAGGCGTGAAGGCTGCGCGGAGTTGTTGCTCCGTAATAGGGTGCGGGCCGGTGTCGGGACCCGCGTCGCTGAAGCAGAGAAGGTAGAGCGTTCCATCGGGTCGGGTAACAGAGGCGAGGCTGACGGCGTAGGCCGACCGCTCTATGGCGTCGAAGCTGTGGAAGAGCCCGCAGTCGAGCACGGTATCGAAGGTGCGTCCGAGGCGGTCGAGATGCAAGGCATCCGCGGCCTCGAAGTGGGCGTCGATCGCGCGGGCGCGAGCCTTGTCACGGGCCAGGGCGAGCGCGGTTTTGGCAACATCCACGCCGAAAACCGGCAATCCCAGAGCGGCGATGTGGAGCGAGTTCTCGCCGGTGCCGCAGCCGGCGTCGAGCACCGAGCCCGTGAAGGCGCCGTTGGCCGCGAGACGAACGACCAAGGGCTGAGGGTGGCCGATATCCCAGGGCGCCGGGCCGTTCTGGTACGACGCATCCCAGGGTTGGCCTGACATGCGCTCGTGGCTGGTGGGAGGGCGGCCGTCGAAGGGATCGCCTATGGGAGATTGGTCAGGCATCGTGGTTCGCCTCCTCGCGTGGTTTATAAGACTTGTTCATTGTAGTGAGTGACGCCCCGGCAGGGTCAGGGGCGGTGGAGCGGCCAACGTTGTTCAGCCGCCACATCGGCGGTACTCTTGCGTAATGCGACCTCTTCGCTATTCCATCAACGT
>JBATYG010000620.1:0-2654 GCA_049673945.1 Occallatibacter sp. | reverse complement strand
ATCCTATGCTTGGCACAATTGGAGGAAAAATCGAGATGAAGAGAGAGCACCGCGGAATCAATCCCGCGTCGAAACCGAGCGGGGATGGGTGTGTGGAATGTCTGGCGTCGCCGAAGGCTTGGTGGTTTCATCTGCGTCGGTGTGCCGAGTGTGGGCAGATCGGATGCTGTGACAGCTCTCCGAGTCAGCATGCATCAAAGCATGCGGCGGCGACAGGGCATCCGATCATCACCAGCTTTGAGCCGGGTGAAGACTGGTTCTACGATTATGAGAAGCAGGAGATGATCAGAGGCGTGAAGATGCTTCCGCCGCATTCGCATCCAGCAGATCAGCCCGTACCCGGGCCCGCAGGAAGAGTGCCGGCCGGCTGGGAGTCGCTCCTAAACTAGCTGCCAGTTGTGGATTGCCGGCAGATGAAGGTCTTCATTTAGCCGGAAGATTTTGTCGACCGCACCCGGAATCAGCCGCAACAAGAGGCATCGCATGAATCTACCTGACGCGCCGATTGCGCACGAAGGCTTCTTCGCTGCGCACTTCCTTACCGTGAACGACCAGGAAATATCGAGGGACTTCTATGTCAGAGTTCTTGGCGGGAAATTGATCAAGCCAGCAGATCCCTGCTATATCAAGTTGGCAAATACGTGGATCATCCTTAATTCCGGTGGTGGCCCGACTCCCGACAAGCCGGAGGTCATTCTTGAAACACCGTCGCATCTGAACAAAGTAAATAGCTTTCTTAATTTTCGTGTCGCCGACATCCGGGCCTGCTACAAAGAATGGGGCGACAAGGGAGCGTTCTTTCTTACCGAGCCATTAGCCAATCCTGACGGCTGGGAGTGGCGCTGCTACATGCGCGATCCCGACGGCTACCTCATCGAAGTCGGCCAATATACGCAAATGGCCATCGACTGGTTCAATAATCACAGATAATGGCAAGCGAACGCCAAGAAGACTCATGAGGCTTGCGGCCAACTATGTCGGGTTGCCGTTTGACTGATGCCCACCGAGCTGGGCTGCACCGAGAGAGAGGGAGTGTATGACGGATTACGCGGGGCGATGGAAGACGGTTCGGGTCGAAGTGGAAGAAGGGATCGCGTGGGTGATCCTAACTCGGCCAGAGAAGCGCAATGCGATGAGTCCTACGATGAACCGCGAGATGCGGGATGTGCTGGAGACGATCGAGACGGACGACGACGTGCGAGTCGTGGTTCTGACCGGTTCGGGGGAGTCGTGGACGGCGGGGATGGATTTGAAAGAATACTTCCGCGAGATAGACCAGGCGCCGGAGATTGTGCAGGAGAAAGTACGGCGCGATGCCTCAACGTGGCAGTGGAAGCTGCTTCGCATGTATGCGAAGCCGACGATTGCGATGGTGAACGGGTGGTGCTTCGGAGGAGGATTCTCTCCGCTGGTGGCATGCGACCTTGCAATAGCGGCTGAGACTGCGGTGTTCGGCCTATCGGAGATCAACTGGGGAATTCCGCCAGGGAACCTGGTGAGCAAGGCGTTGGCGGATACGGTGGGACAACGAAAGGCGCTCGAGTACATCATGACCGGCGACACCTTCACGGGAAAGCAGGCGGCGGAGATGGGGCTGGTGAACAAGGCTGTTCCGCTGGAGAAACTGCGCGAAGAGACGATTGTGCTGGCGCGGAAGCTGGCAACGAAAAACCCGGTGGTGCTGCGCGCAGCGAAACACGGATTCAAGCGGTGCCGGGAGCTTACCTGGGAGCAGAGTGAGGACTATCTTTACGCGAAGCTCGATCAGGCGCAACTGAGAGATCCCGAGCATGGACGGGAAAAGGGATTGAAACAGTTTCTCGACGAGAAGAGCATCAAGCCGGGGCTGGAGAGCTATCGGCGTTGAGGTGGCGGATGGAAGCGGATGTGATTGACGCGGAGCGGAAAAAGTCGACCTCTATGCGGCTGGAGAGGCTGTTGCGACCGCAATCGATTGCCATTGTCGGCGCATCGGTCACACCCGGTTCACTGGGCGAGAGCGTGCTGGCAAATCTGAAGGAATGGGGATACGGCGGCGAGATTCATCTGATTAACCCGAAGCGGCCGATGATTCGTGGAAAAGAATGCCTGGGGACGGTCGCAGAGCTACCCCAAGGAGTGGATTGTGCGGTGCTCGCGATTCCGGGTGCGGCGGTTCTTGCTTCGGTTCAGTCTTGTGCGGAGCGGGGAGTCGGGAGCGCGATCGTGTTCTCGGCTGGGTTTGCCGAGGCCGGCGAAGAGGGTGGGGTGGCACAACGAGAGCTGACGCGGATTTCGAAGGAATACGAGATGGCGCTCCAGGGGCCGAATTGCCTGGGGATGGTGAACTATGTGGACGGAATTCCACTTACGTTTGTGGTGACGCCGCCGCAGGCGCAAATCGATCGTCCCGGGGCAGCGATTTTTTCGCAGAGCGGAGCACTCGCGGCCGTAATCGCTGTAAACATGCGGCATCATCGGATTCCGCTGACCTATTCCATATCGACGGGCAACGAAGCGGCTACGGGTATTGAGGACTTTGTCGAGCATCTTTTAGAGGACGCGAGTACGCGCGTGTTTGCGCTGGTTGTGGAGCAGTTCCGGGAGCCGAAGCGCTTTCTGGAATTAGCGCGGCGGGTTCGGGATGCGGGGAAGTTCATTGTGCTGCTTCACCC
>JBATYG010000619.1:0-1547 GCA_049673945.1 Occallatibacter sp. | reverse complement strand
CCCTTTGGGTCGCCTTGAAGTGCAAGATGAGGAAATCGCGAATGCGTTCATGTTCTGACGCGGTGAGGCGATTGTATTCCTCGATGTCGGGTGGGCTGTAGCGCGTCACCGGAAACAGCGTCAAGAGCCGGGTGATTCCGGTCTGCACCAAATGCAGACCGGTCGACTCCAAAGTGTCGAGAGCTCCGCCGGTCAGGGTGATCCAGTTCTTGTCCCAAAACCTGATCGGCCTGCCCGCAAACACGCGCCTGAATCTAGGCTCGGTCAGCGCCGCTCCCGGCAAATCACGGCTCAAAGTCGCCGCCGCTTCGTCATCGCTGACATCGCGGCTGGAGTAAACATAGCTGCTGTCGAGGCAGCCTTGCAGCGGAGTACGCATGCGCCACCCGGCACTTTGTGCTGCGGATTCCGAGTACGGTGCGGGATCGGCAACACTTTCGTAGAGCGCGCTGACGGCGCGATCGCAGGGGAACCAGTATCCCCAGTCCTCGAAAGCACCGGCTCTCGGCCGCCCGAACAGCGTGGCGGGAACGCCCTGGCAGTCGATGTAGAGATCTGCAACCACGCACGATCCATCATCAAGTCGCAGCGCATCGACAAATCCGTCGTCACTCCTCAAAGGAGCATCGACCAGGGTTCGGACGATGTGCTTGACCCCATGGGCCTGCGCGTATCCCCTCAGATAGGCGGCCAGCAATCCCGCATGGAAGTGATACCCGTAGGAGTAAAGCGATAGCATCGAGCGCCGGTCAAGCGATGCGTGTGCGAACTTGTGCGCTCGAGCGGCAACGGTCGCGGTCGAGTATTCCTCAATGCGCGTGGGATCTCCCGCTTTGCGCAGTTTGATCCAATAGTGGTGAAACGGGACGGCGTCGAGCTTGGCGCCATACGAACCGTAGGTATGAAAGTACCCTTCCCCCGGGCCTCCCCAATCGGTGAATTGCGCGCCCAGCCTGAATGTGCCCCGGGTCTGTTGGACCAGATCATTTTCATCGATTCCGAGCAGACTGTTCAGCCTGTGAAAACTCGGGAGGACCACCTCGCTGAGCCCGGCGGCGGACTCCTGCGCCGTTTCAATCACGCGGATATCGCAAAAATCGGATTTCAGGCGTCGGGCGAGCGTTGCCGCCGCGAGCCACGCGGCCGCTCCTCCGCCGACGATTGCGATGCTCCGGATGCGATCCTCCGACAAGAAACCTCCTCGAAACTGGGCCGACATTAAGGCCCTCCACGCGGATCGAGTCAACGCCATGCCTTCCCAATCCCCGCCATGAGCCCGTGTCAGGGGGCCCATTGACAGTTATCATCCTATTTATCGTATAATATCGTTAATGGCCAATTTGGGATGAATGCAGTCCGATCGAAATCAGACGCATGGCTTGTATAAAAGGGGGATGTTCGTGAAAGCAAGAAAGAGTTTGCCTGCGTGCGGCACCGGCGCACTCGCCATTTTTTCGACCTTCGGATTGCAGGCCTATGCAGCGGAGACAGCGGCTAGCTCCGATGCTGACTTGACCGAGATCGTCGTCACCGGCGTTCGCCAGGCG
>JBATYG010000618.1:0-8456 GCA_049673945.1 Occallatibacter sp. | reverse complement strand
CAAAGCGGTGGCCGACGCGGCGCGCGAAGCGGGGTTGGAGTTCTAAGCACCTGCGGTGCGGCCAACGTTTTGGTAATCAGGCTGGTTGAAGAAGGCTTTTCCAGGGTTCGCGAAGCGGCCCGGAAGGACAGACAAGAGCAATGACGATTTTGAAGAAGAAACTCGATGCCAACCAGTACAACCTGAAGGATCAGGTGGTGGCCATCAATCGCGTCACCAAGGTGGTAAAGGGCGGCAAGAACATGTCGTTCGCCGCGCTGGTTGTGGTGGGCGACGCAGCTTCGGGCGTGGTGGGCTACGGTTCGGGCAAGGCCAAGGAAGTTCCCCAGGCGATTCGCAAGGGAATCGAGTCGGCGAAAAAGAATCTGGTACGCGTGAACCTGACCGAGACGACGATTCCGCACCAGGTGCTGGGCCGCTTCGGCTCCGGCCAGGTGCTGCTGAAGCCGGCGCCGGAAGGCACGGGCGTGATTGCCGGGGGCGCTGTGCGCGCGGTGATGACCTCGGTCGGCGTGCAGAACGTGCTGACCAAGAGCCTGGGAACAGCGAACCCACACAACGTGATCAAGGCCACGTTTGACGCCCTGGTGCAGCTGCGTGACAAGGCCGAGGTGGCCGCGATGCGCGGCAAGCAGGTGGAGGATCTCTAGATCATGGCTGAGAAAAAGAGCAGCAAGAAAATCCGCATTCAGTATTACCGCTCGGCCATTGCGACGCCTGTGAAGCACAAGCTGGTGATCAAGGGCCTGGGCTTTACCCGTCTCAATCAGATCGTCGAGCGGGTGGATAACGAATCGATCCGCGGCATGGTCAAGACCGTTCCGCACCTGGTTCGCATTCTCGAGAGCTAGTCTCAACAACGAAACGCGAGTCGGCCGGGCTCGAACGCCCGGCGGCGCTATTAGCGAGGAAAGTCATGGCAAAGAATCTTTCAAATCTGCGCGCGCCCAAGAAGGCAAACACCGGGCGCAAGCGCGTGGGCCGGGGTATGGGATCCGGCATGGGCAAGACCTCAACCCGCGGCCACAAGGGCCAGCGTTCGCGCTCCGGCTCCAGCATGATGCGCGGTTTTGAAGGCGGCCAGATGCCGCTGCACCGCCGCCTGCCCAAGCGCGGATTCACCAACATCTTCCGCACCGAATACACGGTCGTGAATCTCGATCGTATTGCAGCCCTTGGAGTTAAAGAGATCGGCCTGGACGACTACAAGAAGCTCGGGCTGGCCTCGTCCAAGAATGCGCTCATCAAAATTCTCGGTTCGGGCGAGCTCACCGCAGCAACGACGGTCCACGCTCACAAGTTTTCCAAGTCCGCGGTCGAAAAGATCGAAAAGGCCGGCGGCAAGGCTGTGGTTGCAGGGGCCCCCGCGACAGCGTAAGCTGCTGTCTCCGGGGACAGGGTCCCCGGCAATCTTCCGGTGCGAGAAGCAGTGCCCCGGGAGAGTGCTCGTGGTGATCGATTCGCGCCTACAATGGAAGACAAAACTTACATTCGATCGGCGGCAACGCCTGAAGCGGACTAGCAGACATGCTTGAGAACTTTCTCAATATTTTTCGCATTCCCGACCTGCGCAAGCGCGTGTTCTTCACCCTTGGCATCCTGGCCGTGTACCGTCTCGGTGCATGGATCCCCACTCCCGGTGTGAACTTTCACCAGCTCGAGATGATGTTCAACGGGCAGAGCGGGTCGGCCCTTGGCTTGATGGACCTCTTCACCGGCGGCACGCTGCGGCGCATGACGATCTTCGCTCTCGGCATCATGCCGTACATCACGGCGTCGATCATCTTCCAGTTGCTGACGGTCGTCTATGAGCCGCTGGCGCGCCTCCAGAAGGAAGGCGAACTGGGCCGCCGCAAGATTACGCAGTGGACGCGCTACGTCACCGTCATTCTCGGCGCCCTGCAGTCGATCGGCATTGCCGCGATTCTCACGCGGACGCCTGGCCTGGTGCTGAACCCCGGCATCGCCTTCGACCTGATGACGGTTCTGACGCTCACGGCCGGCACGTCCTTCATCATGTGGCTGGGCGAGCAGATCACCGATCGCGGCATCGGTAACGGCATGAGCTTGCTGATCTTCGCCGGCATCGTTGCGGGCCTGCCGCAGGGCGTGGGCGACATCCTCCAGAAGGTCGAGACCCGTGCCTGGGGCTCGTTCACCATCCTTGCCATCGTCCTGTTGATGGCCCTCATGATCGCGGTCGTCGCCTTCATCGTCTTCGTGGAGCGCGCCGAGCGCCGCATCCCGATCCAGAGCGCGCGGCGCATCGTGGGCCGCCGCATGATGGGCGGACAGTCGAGCCACCTGCCGCTGAAGGTGAATTCGGGCGGTGTCATGCCCGTCATCTTCGCGAGCTCCATCCTCTCCGTGCCTCTGATGCTCGGCCAGTCGGAGTCGGTACAGAACAGCCACTTCTTCCAGCCGATTCTGCAGGCGATTCAGCCCGGCTACCCCTGGTATGAGTTCCTCTACATGGTGGGCATCGTCTTCTTCGCGTACTTCTACGTGTCGATCGTGATGAAGCCCGACGATATTGCCGATAACTTCCGCAAATCCGGTTCGTTTATCCCCGGCATCCGGCCCGGCAAGCGGACCTCGGACTTCATTAACGACATTCTGACCCGCATCACGCTCGTGGGCGCGCTGTACCTGATCATCATTTCGCTGGTGCCGACGTTTTTGATTTCAGGCATTCGTTTCGACAAAGTCTGGCTCATCGGCAGGTTCTTTGAGAGCATGCCAGCCTGGGCGACGCACGGTTTGGGAGTCAATTTCTACTTTGGCGGCACCTCGCTGCTGATCGTAGTGGGTGTTGCGATGGACACGATCAACCAGATCGAATCGCAGCTGATTATGCGTCACTACGATGGATTTTCCCCGCGCTCGGGCCGCATTCGGGGAAGGAAAACCTGGTAATGCCGCCTGCTACAGCGGTGGAATCGGACCGGGATGCTGCTTCAAAAACAGTGCCCGGTCCGATTCTGCTTTTAGGCGCACCTGGGGTGGGAAAGGGCACCCAGGCCAAGGAGCTGGTCAAGCTGTGGGGTATCCCGCAGATCTCAACCGGGGACCTTTTGCGCGCCAACGTGGACATGGGAACGGCCATCGGGAAGGTAGCCCGGGAGTCAATGCAGCGAGGGCGGCTTGTGCCCGATGCGCTGGTCAACGATATGGTCTCCCGGCGCCTGCGCGATCCGGATACCGCCCGTGGCTATATCCTCGACGGCTATCCCCGAACCCTGCCCCAGGCCGACTGGCTCGACGCGCATCTGGCGGCCAAGAAGCCGGGGCTTCCGGTGGTTGCCGTCAGCCTGCATGTGGACTATAATCAGTTATTGCGCCGGATTACGGGCCGCAGGATCTGCCCAGTCTGCCAGACCATTTATAACATCTACTCAAACCCACCCCAGCGGGCCGGTTTTTGTGATGTAGAAGGCGCCACGCTGGTTCAGCGAGCTGATGACACGGAAGAAGTTTACGCGGAGCGCATACGCGCTTACGAGGCGCAGACTGCGCCCGTCATCGAGCACTACCGGGTCCACGGCCGGTTCGTTGAAGTCAACGGAGACGGGCCGATTGCCGCAATCGCGGCTGGGATTGTCGCCGCCGTCGAGCGGCTGCGCAGTTAGGGCGGGGAGACCCGGCCGAAGGCAGCCGAAGCGGGCGGAGTTTTTGTGCGCAGGGCCGGGATCGATAAGTGACTGGCGGGATCGAAAGAGATTGCAAGACTGGATGGATTGACGGACTGGTTCAAGGACTGGTTCAAAGTCCGGATCGATTTGAAAGGCAGGAACGTCTGAGGTGCCGGTGGTACTGAAGTCTCACGAAGAGATCGAGAAGATGCGGCGCGCGGGCCGGGTGGTTCGCGAGGTGCTCGAGCTGGTGCGCAGCCATGTGAAGCCCGGCGCGACCACGCATGATCTCGAGAAAGTGGCTGAGGCAAAGATTGCCGAGCTCGGCGCGAAGCCGGCCTTCAAGGGCTATCACGGTTATCCGTGCGTGCTCTGCACGTCGGTGAACAGTGAAGTGGTGCACGGCATTCCATCGAAGAAGCGCGTTCTGCGTGAAGGCGATATTGTGTCGGTGGATTGCGGCGCGGTGATCGATGGCTACTTTGGCGACGCGGCCATTACGGTTCCGGTGGGCGAGAGGATTTCTTCGGAGGCCGAGCGGCTGCTGAAGGTTACCGAGGCTTCGCTGCATGCGGGCATCGCCGCGGTGAAGCCCGGCGCGACGCTTGGCGATATCGGCGCCGCAGTGCAGGGAGTTGTGGAAGCAGAAGGCTTCTCGGTAGTGCGGGATTTTGTGGGACACGGCATTGGCGTGCAGATGCATGAAGAGCCGCAGGTGCCCAATTTTGGCGAAGCCGGCCACGGAATGAAGCTGCGGCCGGGCATGGTGATTGCCATCGAGCCGATGGTGAATGTCGGCAAGCCGGAAGTGCGGGTCCTCAAAGACGGCTGGACGGCCGTGACGGATGATGGAAGTATGAGTGCTCACTTTGAGCACACGGTGGCGGTTACCGACACCGGCGTGAGGATTCTGACCGAGTAGATTGCTCGGTTCAGGCAACGGTGCCAGAGGCACCAGAAGCGGGAAACGGTTTGTCGAAAGAAGACGCGATTGAGGTAATGGCAACGGTAGTCGAGACGTTGCCGAATGCGATGTTCAAGGTGAAGCTCGAGACGAATCACGAGGTGCTGGCTCATGTTTCCGGCAGAATGCGCAAGAACTTCATCCGCATTCTTCCCGGTGACCGCGTGGCCGTCGAGCTGAGCCCGTATGACCTCAACCGTGGGCGGATTGTCTACCGCTACAAATAGGCTTTTTTGATAGCCGCGCTGGAAGCATTCGCGGAGAAGGGCAGTATCTAATGAAGGTCCGTGCATCAGTAAAAAAGATTTGCAGCAAGTGCAAGGTCATCAATCGCCGCGGGGTAGTGCGGGTGATCTGTGAGAACGCGAAGCACAAGCAGCGCCAGGGCTAGTTGTTCGTCCTGGCAGAGGGTGGAATCTTCCGCACGGCAGGGGCTAGTTAGCTTGAGTCAAGGCCAGCGTTGAACCCCGGAGAGACCACAATAACCCGTGCGAGCCGGCTGAGGCCGGAGGCACACTCAACAGCAGCAGCAAAGGATTGCAAATGGCACGTATTGCTGGCGTCGATCTGCCGCGTAACAAGCAGGCACGCATCGCGCTCACTTATATTTTCGGGATCGGCGATCCGCGCGCTCTGAGGATCCTGGCGAAGGCGAATGTGGATGCCTTCAAGAAGGTTCAGGATCTTGGCGAGGAAGAGGTCAACCGCATCCGCCAGGTGATCGAGGACGAAGGAGACGTTGAAGGCGATCTGCGCAAAGACGTCTCGATGCACATCAAGCGCCTCATCGATATTCAGAGCTATCGCGGCAATCGCCACAGGCGGTCGCTGCCGGTGCGCGGTCAGCGCACCCACACCAACGCCCGCACCCGCAAGGGGCCCCGTAAGGGCACAGTTGCAGGCAAGAAGAAAGCGACGGGGAAGACCTAATGGCGAAGCCAGAGCAGAAGCCCGTAGCCGGCAAGGCCGGCAAGAACAAGAAATTCAAGAAGCGCGAGCGCAAGAATGTGCCCTACGGCGTTGCGCACATACAGGCCTCGTTCAACAACACCATCGTGACGATTACCGACCAGGTGGGCAATACCCTCAGCTGGAAGAGCTCGGGTTCGCTCGGCTTCCGCGGCTCGCGCAAGGGCACGCCCTTTGCGGCGCAGCAGGCGGCTTCGAACGCTGCCAGCATGGCTCGCGATCACGGCCTTCGCGCCGTCGATGTGCGCGTGGCTGGTCCGGGATCGGGCCGCGAGTCGGCGATTCGCGCGCTGGCGGCGGCGGGCATCGAAGTCCGCTCCATCCGCGACGTCACGCCGGTGCCGCACAACGGCTGCCGTCCGCCGAAGCGGCGCAGAGTCTAAGAGACAGCAGCTCGAAGCTGGCAGCTCAATTAAACGGGCCGGGACGAAGTCCGCCGCGGTGGACGTAAACCGGCCGTCATCCGAAGCAGGAGAAGAAATGGCACGTTATACCGGAGCAGTCTGCCGCCTTTGCCGTCGCGAAGGCACCAAGCTCTTCTTGAAGGGCACCAAATGTATGTCGGAGCGTTGCCCGATCGAAAAGCGCAACTTTCCTCCCGGCCAGCACGGCAAGGATCGCAAGGCCAAGATCGTGGGCTATGGCCTGCAACTGCATGAAAAGCAGAAGGCCAAGCGTATTTATTTCACGCTCGAGGGCCAGTTCCGCGAGTACTACGAGAAGGCCAGCCGTTCGCAGGGAGTTACCGGCGAGCTTCTGATCCAGCAGCTTGAGCGCCGCCTCGACAACGTGGTCTACCGCCTCGGCTTCGCCATCTCGCGCCGCCAGGCCCGCCAGATTGTGCGCCATGGCCACATCCAGGTCAACGGCCGCAAGGTGAACATTCCCTCGTTCCAGGTGAATGCGGGCGACGAGATTGCGCTGCGCGATGCGGCGAAGAAGCTGGTCGTTGTCGAGCACGCCACGCAGTATGCGGCCTCGAACCCCGTGCCGGCATGGCTTGAAGTCAATTACGAAAACCTTTCGGGGCGCGTTCTCACGCTGCCGAAGCGCAAGGACGTTGCGCTGCCCATCAACGAGCAGCTCATCGTCGAACTGTACTCGAAGTAAAGAATCAGTTCTCGAATTCCCGGTTTGCAGTTCTTGACTTCTCAGAGTTGAAAACTGCGAACCGAGAACCGGGAGCTACGAACTTAATCCAGAAGGAGAACGTGCGCGGCCGCCGCAAAATGCATCGCGACGTATTCGCCGCGCGGAGACGAGCTACCTATGCTTTGGAGAGGATTCCAAAAACCGAAGCGCCTGGCAGTCGATGCCGAGACGCTTACTGACAATTACGGCAAGTTCAGCGCCCAGCCCTTTGAGCGGGGATTCGGCACCACCATCGGCAATGCGCTGCGCCGCACGCTTCTGAGCTCGATTGAAGGCGCCGCCGTTACCGCCATTCGCATCGAAGACGTGCTCCACGAGTTCCAGTCGATCGCTGGAGTCGTTGAAGACGCCACAGACATCATCCTGAACCTCAAGCAGGTTCCTTTCAAGCTTTCCGGGGACGGTCCGAAGGCGCTCTACCTGCGCGCGGATCAGCCCGGCGTGGTCACCAGCGGCATGATTGAAGCCGACGGTGACGTTGAGATCCTGGACAAGAACGTCTATATCGCCACGGTTTCAGAGGGCGGGCGTCTTGACATGGAGATGCGCCTCAAGCGTGGTCGCGGCTATGTTTCGGCCGACAAGAACTTCGACGCCGACCTCGGCCTGGGCTTCATTCCGGTCGACTCGGTGCACTCGCCCGTGCGCCGCGTGAACTACGTCGTGGAAGCGGCCCGCCTCGGCCAGATTACCGACTACGACAAGCTCACGCTCGAAGTGTGGACCAACGGCGCGGTGCTGCCGGCTGACGCGATCGGCCTGGCTGCGAAGCTGCTCAAGGACCACATGAACATCTTCATCAACTTCGAGGAAGAGATTGAAGCAGAGTCGCGCAGCGAAGAAGGCCGCATCCTGCTGCGCAACGATAATCTCAATCGTTCCGTCGAAGAGCTCGAGCTTTCGGTCCGCAGCTACAACTGCCTGAAGAACGCCAACATTCAGACGATCGGCGAGCTGGTGCAGAAGACCGAAGCCGAGATGCTGAAGACCAAGAACTTCGGCCGCAAGAGCCTCAACGAGATCAAGGAAATTCTCGCGCAGATGGGTCTCTCGCTGGGCATGAAGATCGACGAAAGCGGCAACGCGGTTCCGGGGCCCACGAGCATTCCGCCGGCGGCGACTCTGGCCTCGAGCTACAGCCACTTCGACGAAGAAGATGAGCCGCTGGATTCGGTCGACCTCCAGCTGCCCACCGAGACGGAGAATTTTTAAGACAGCCTCCAGCCGCTAGCTTCTAGTGATTTAGTGCGGAGCCATTTGGGTCAACACGAGAAAACTGGAAGCTAGAGGCTAAGAGCTAGCAGCTTAAAGACTGAAAGAGAGTTTCAACACAATGCGCCATCGTAATGCAGGATTCAAACTCGGACGCAACACCAGCCATCGTCGCGCGCTGCTGCGCAACCTGGTCACGTCGGTGCTCGTCGAAGACCGCGTGGAGACCACCGTGGCCAAGGCCAAGGCCGTGCGTCCGCACGTCGAAAAGATGATCACCCTGGGCAAGAAGGGCGATCTGCACTCGCGCCGCCAGGCGCTCAGCTTCCTCCAGACCGACAAGGCCGTCAAGCGGCTCTTTGACACCGTGGCTCCGCGCTACGGCGACCGCCAGGGCGGTTATCTGCGCATTGTGCGCGCCGGCTTTCAGCAGGGCGACGGCGCGGACAAGGCGTTCATCGAGCTTCTGGGCGCTGAAAAGCAGTTGGACGAGAAGCGTCAGAAGCGCGCCGACGTCAAGTCCAAAA
>JBATYG010000617.1:0-5789 GCA_049673945.1 Occallatibacter sp. | reverse complement strand
ACCCGCACACTGCGCGCCGGCTTCGAGCGCACCGGTTCGTTTCACATGCTCGTCGTCTCCGGCTTCCACATCGCTATCGTTGCCGGATGCTTTTTCTGGATCACGCGCCGGCTGGGTCTGCCGCGCTTGCCGGCCACGCTCGTCACCATCGCCGCCTCGTTTGCCTTCGCCGCCTTCACCGGCTTCGCCACGCCCGTGCAACGCTCGCTCTGGATGGTCGCGCTTTACCTGCTCGGCAGGCTCGTCTATCGCGAACGCAGCCCGCTCAACACCATCGGCTTCGCCACGCTCTGCCTTCTCGTCGCCAGTCCCCGCAGCCTCTTCGACGCCGGACTGCAGATGACTCTTCTCGCCGTGGTCTCCATCGCGGGCATCGCCGCGCCGCTTCTCGCGGGCACCGTGCACCCCTACCTTGAGGCGACGCGCGACCTCAACACCATCGCTCTCGACGTCAAACTCGCGCCGCGCATCGCGCAGTTCCGCGTGATCCTGCGCATGATCGCTGCCCGCCTTCAACGCGCTGCCTCGCCGCACATCGGCTGGCGCGTCTTCCCCTGGGTCCTGCGATTCGCCCTCCGACTGATCGAACTCGTCACGGTCTCCTGCGTCGTCGAACTCGCCATGACGCTGCCGATGGCGCTCTATTTCAATCGCATCACCCTCTTCGCTCTGCCGGTGAACCTGCTGATCCTTCCCCTGCTTTGCCTCCTCCTGCCCGTCGCGCTGCTCATGTTGCTCGTGCTCGTCGTCTGGCCCGCTGCCGCCATTGCACCCGCCGCGGTGGTCGCTGTCCTGATGCATTTCTCCGTCGGCCTCGTGCACCTCTTCGGCTCTTTCGCGCTCGGCGACTTCCGTATCCCCGCTCCGCTTCTCTGGCAGTCACTTGTCTTCTGTGTCCTGCTCGCCGCGGCAATCGCGCTCGCGCGCTTGGGCCGCTGGCCGCGCCGAGCCGCATGGGCAGCGCTCTTGCTTGCTGCCATTGCCGCCATCGCGCCTCGTCCCATCGACCATCCCCGCGACGCGCTGCTCGTCGAAGCCATCGACGTCGGCCAGGGCGATTCACTGCTGGTCATCACACCCGACGGCAAAACGCTGCTTGTCGATGGCGGCGGATTCTCCGGCGGCCCGCACCTGCCCACATCCACCTTTGACATCGGCGAAGAAGTCGTGTCGCCCGCGCTGTGGGCCCGCGGCATTCGCCATCTCGATGCCGTCGCGCTCAGCCATGCGCACTCCGATCACATGGGCGGACTGCCCGCCGTGCTCCGCAACTTTCATCCCCTCGAGCTATGGGTCGGCAACAATCCGCACGTCGCCGCCTACGACGCACTGCTCGATGAAGCAAAGAGCCTGCACGCCACCGTGCGCCCGTTCCGCGCAGGGGACACGCTTCGTTTTGGCGATACAGCGATCAACGTGCTCGCTCCATTCCGGGACTACACGCCCGGACCCGAGCCGACCAATAACGACTCGCTGGTGCTGCACGTTGCTTACCGGGAAAGCTCAGTGCTGCTCGAGGGGGACGCCGAGGCCCCCATCGAGCACGCCATGCTCGCCGAATCCGGCCTCGAGAGCACGCTGCTCAAAGTTGGCCATCACGGCAGCCTTACCTCCACAAAACCCGACTTCCTTGCCCGCGTCGCGCCGCGCTGCGCCGTCATCTCCTGCGGACTTCGAAACCGCTTCGGCCATCCCCGCCCTGAAGTGCTGGAAGAACTGCAGGCCGCCGGCGTGCGCACCTGGGTCACCGACATCGACGGCACAACCTGCTTTCGTCTCGATGGCAGCAGCGCCGCAACAATTCCCTGCAACAACCCCTGACACCGCGCCTTAAAACCGCACGCGCGCTCCGAATTGAATCTGCCGCTCGCGATAGAACGTCGTCGCATTCTCATCCAGTGGCTGGCCAAACTCCGTCTGCCCCGATTTGAGTCCGGTGAGAAACTTCAGCGTTGGCAGGCCTCCGCTCACTGTGCCCGACCCGATCGTGTACCCCACCGTCTCCAGTTGTGTCACGTTGCGATGGTTGAGCAGGTTGAAGCTCTCGGCCAGCAGTTCGAGCTGCCGCTCGCGGCCGAAACTGAACCGCTTCGCCACGCGCGCATCGCCCTTCCATGTAGCGGGGTAGCGATAGGTATTGCGTCCCACGCCATACACGCGCTGGCTGCCGCCATAGCCATTCATGCCCCATGAGAGGCCCACCACCGGCGTTCCCGACAACGTGAACTCCTTCGGCACCGAGCCCGCCGTCCGCATCGTGTAGGGCAGCCCTCTGTGTGCATAACCCGCGCTGGCAAGCGTCCAGGCATTCGCCACGCGCCCCTCCCAGCCGCGCAGTTTCCATGCCGGCGACCAGGTCACAGCTATCGTCACCGAGTGGCGCACATCGAGGTTGCTCGTCCCGTACTCCCCGGCAAAATTTGTCGGATCAAGCACGCTCGGCCCGTTCACCAGCGCAGACTCATTCGGATTCCAGTCCATCGCGTGCGCATAAGTGTAGCGCGCGTGCAGCGTCACGCCTCTGCGGCTGCTGCGCGTCACCCGCACCATCGCTGCCTCATACGCCGAGTTGGCGCGGCTCTCCATCTCTGATATCTGCTGATAATTCGCGTTCAGCCTACCCGCAAAGCCCGTCGGCGAGAGCGCAGAAGGCCACGACGCAAAGAAAGGTACCGTGATCTGCGCCGCCTTGATCGGCCCCGACCCGTTGCCGTCCACAACCGCGTAGGTGATCATCGCGGGGTTCGCCGCCGGATCGATATTCGCATCGAATGTCACCGGCAGCCTGCGCCCCATGCTCATCAGTCCCGACGCTTCCAGGTGAATGCGCCCCGGCAGCGGCTGCTCAATTGAAACCACGCCCTGCTGCACCTCACCGTTGCGGAACGTCGGCGCAAACTCCACGGCATCGGGCTTCACCGCCGTCGCGGGCTCGCCTGATAGCACATACGGAAACGGCGGCGCGCCGCCTCCGTAAAGGTTATCCGTCGGCCGCATGAAGAAATTGAGATCGCCCTTTAGTGAGCCGGTCTGCGTCAGCACAGTTTGAAGCGTTGCATTCGGTGTTCGGCCAAAGTACATGCCGTAGCCCACGCGCACCACAGGCCAGTTGCTCTTCCCCGTGCCCCATGCCAGGCTCGCCCGCGGCCCCCACTGGCTGCCGAGCCCTGGCAGCTTCTCTGTCAGCGGCAGATCAGGATTGTCGACCATCGCGATCGATGGCGGCATCTGCTCCAGCTCCCAACGCAGCCCCAGCGATACCACCGCTTGCTGCCCTGCCTGCCACTGCCCAGTCACATAGCCCGCCCAGTCGTTCGTCTCCACATTCCAGTTCGCCGGTCCCATCGTCTGCGAGTACCACTCGTAACACGGCAGGTAGCCCAGCCCATGCAGCGTACCCGTCGTGTCACGCCACACGCGCCCCGTCTGGTCGCAGTTGTGCTGGTCATATGGATTCAGCTGCCCGTTAATTCCGAAGCGCGCAAACGCCAGCGCATCCGAAGCAAAGTTCTCCGCAGTCGAGTAGTAGTAGGTCCCGGTCTGGTTGCGTAGATGGCTGGTCGCATCGGCGCTGCGCCTCAACTCTGCCCCCATCTTCAGCAGTAGCGGCTTGCGCACCCAGTCAAACTGCTGCCGCAACTGATAGAGATGCTCGTCAGGATAACTGCCCTGCCCGAACTGCGACGGATTGCCGATCGTGAAGCCGTAGCCTCCGTCCACAACAATCTGCGGCAGTTCCGCCCAGTTGCTCACCAGCAGCGACTGCTCCCACGCCGAAGGCGTCTCCGCAGGCATGGTGAGAATGTGCCGCCCCATCGATCCCTGCGTCACCGCAATCAAATTCTGCGTAATGGATCTCTGCCAGCTTGCGATAACCATCTGCTGGTTCGCCCGGCTCTCTCCGTAACTATGCGAGCCATAGGGCTCCGCCACACGCGTCAATCCGCCTCCGGGCGCATTCCAGTACGTTCCTGTCCCTTCCAGCGTGAAATGGTTGCGCTCCGTCGCCGTCCAGTCGAGCCGCAGCAATCCATTCCACTGCGTACCCCTCCGGGGCGCCGGACCAAGCAGCCCGGCGAGGGTCTGCAGCGCGCCGGAGTACGCGCCGATGCCCGCCGCTACCGGGTTCGGGCTGCTTAGGCCCAGCCGCGCGCTCAGCACCTGCATCTGGTCATTCGAGGGCTGCGCAAAAAAACTGTCCGCGTGCTTCATGATCGAAACACCCGCATCGTTCCGCACGTAGCCGTCAAGCGCACCGAACCAGAAGAGCCGTTTGCCCCCCAGCGGCCCGCCCGCACCAAATCCCCAGATCGTCTCGCGGTCACTCGGCGTGTAAGCTTCCGGCGTAAACACGGGCACTGTCAGCGCCGTGCCCGGCACCGTTTCCCTCACCCACTGCGCCAGCGGATTCTGCGCTCCCCATGCGCTTTCCCTGTCAAAGAACGCGCCATGCCCATGCAGCGCACTCTCGCCGCGCCGGGTTTGAATCCCCGCACGCACGCCGCCCGCACCGCCGGTTTCCGAGCCTGCCTCCGCGTCCAGCACGCGCACCGTGCGAATCGCCGATTCGCCCACGCCTGCCGCAGTGAACGAGCGCGAACTCCGCTGCGTCGCGCTGGTCACGCCGAAGGCGAGCCGTGTCGAAACACCATCCACCGTAAACGTCGCGGGCCTGCCCAGCCGCCGCGCCGCAGCATCCTCGTCGCCGCCCTCGTCCGCGCCCGGCGAAGACGCGCCCACTACCATCTCCTGCCAGTTCCGCGCAGGAATCGGCAGGGTCTGCAACTCCTCCGCGCTGATCGTCGACACGTCGGCCCCCACGCGAATATCCGCGCTCGCCGTCATCGTCTTCTCTGTGTTGGTTTGCGTTGCAGTGTCAGACTGCGCCGACAACCTCGTGCCCGGGCCGACGCCGATCAGCAACGCGGACAGTGCCAGTAGAGTGGATCTCCCAAAACCCTTCATTCGAACCCAGGCAGCACAAATCCGGGAAAATTGCAGGCTCTTCGGCCCGCTCTTCAAGGCAGGTCCGAAATGACTTCAGTCAGGCAGCGCGGCGGCTAAACTCGGCCACGGCGTGCGTTCAATGTGCGGAGTTCGTCAGCGATGTTACCGCATTCGGCCCGCAAACAAGATAACCCTAAAGATGCAGAGACTTGCCGCCGCGCGAATCGTCTCTGCCCCCGGCCGCCGCCGGCGTCCAGGGCCTCGTTCGATACACTGGAAAAGAAGCCCTCGGGCGCGGCAATTTCTGCGGGGCCCGATCCGAACTCCCTTACGAGCACCACACATCCATGTTCATTGATGAAGCCAGGATTCGCGTAAAAGCCGGCGACGGCGGCAACGGCTGCATGGCCTTTCGCCGCGAAAAATTCGTGCCTCGCGGCGGCCCCTCCGGCGGCGACGGCGGCCACGGCGGCGACGTCGTCATGGAAGCCTCGCAGCGCCACAATACGCTCATCCACTTCCGCTACAACCCCGAGCACAAGGCGCAGCGCGGCGAGCACGGCATGGGCTCCAACTGCACCGGGCAGGATGGCGACTCCATCGTGCTGCAGGTACCGGTCGGCACCACGCTCTACGACCAGGAGACGGGCGAGCTCGTCCACGACTTTCAGCAGCCCGACGAGCGCCTCATTATCGCCAAGGGGGGCCGCGGAGGCCGCGGCAACCAGCACTTCGCCACCAGTACCCACCAGGCGCCGCGCGAGCACGAGCTCGGCCGCACCGGCGAAGAACGCCAGTACCGGCTTGAGCTGAAGCTGCTCGCCGACGTCGGCCTCGTCGGC
>JBATYG010000616.1:0-2461 GCA_049673945.1 Occallatibacter sp. | reverse complement strand
GAGGTAGATGATAGCAAGGCGCGCGGCTGGTCGGCGGATCGCAGCGGACTGGATAGAGGGTGGACAGTACCCCGATCAGAGGCTGCGAATGAAGGTGCGAATCTCGGGATCGGACCAGTCGGTGGCTCCCACAAATTTGCGGCGGATGACGCCCCGGCGGTCGATGAGATAAGACTCTGGCCACATGCTCGTGCCGAAGAGGGTGGCCGCCGTCTGGTTGGGGTCGCGTACCGTGATCAGATCTATGTGACGATTGCGGATGAAGGTGGCGTAGGCTTCGGGATCCTCGTCGATGCTGATGGCGAGAATCACGAGATGCGGATTGTCGTGGTGAAGCTCGATCAGCGAAGGCAGCTCCGCGACGCAGGGGGCGCACCACGAAGCCCAGAAGTTGACCAGAACAACCTGGCCGCGGTAGCCGGCGAGATGGATTGAAGTGGAACCGTCGGAAACGGTGAAGTCAGGCGCCGGCTTGCCCGTCTGCTCGGGATGCGCTCCGCGGTCGCAGCCCGGGAGCAGAGCAAAGGGAAGGATGAAGATGAGGATGAGCCAGCGATTGAGCCGCACGTCCCTATAATACTGAGCGGAAGGGTCGAGGTGAAAGGGCGGCGGTGACGGCGCATCGGGATTCGAAAGAGAGCGGCACGGCAGAGCCGCGCGCGTGGAAGCCCGTGCTGGGGCTGGCGGATGATGCGGCAAGCGATCCGCCCGAGACGCTGGCGCGGGCTGCAACCGTCTTCGATCAACCCGAGCCCGAGCAATTGCTGGAGCTTTCGGTCATCGTTCCGGCGCGGAACGAAGAAGACTGCCTCGGGGCCTGCCTGCAGTCGCTCGTGGCCCAGTCCGATGAAGCCTTCAGGCTAGGACGCGATTGGGAACTGATTGTCGTGGACGATCACTCAACCGATCGCACTGCCGTGATCGCGCGCGGTTTTGCGGGAGTGACAGTCCTCGAAGCGGCGAAGCTCGAGAAGGGTTGGACCGGGAAGGCGAACGCGGTCTGGACAGCGGCGCGCAAGGCGCGCGGGCGGTGGCTCTTGTTTACCGATGCGGATACTGTGCATGAGCCGGGGAACCTGCACAGGGCTATCCACGAGGCCGAGCGCCACAAGGTGGGCATGCTGAGCTACTCGCCCCGGCAGATCGTGAGCGGCTTCTGGCAGCGCGCGCTGATGCCGCTTGTCTTCAGCGAGCTGGTACTGGCGTATCCGCCGGCGAAGGTATCGGACCCCAATCAGCGGATCGCCGCGGCGAACGGACAGTTCCTGCTGGTCGAGCGCGAGGCATACCGCAAGCTGGGTGGGCATAAAGCCGTGGCCGACAAGGTGCTGGAGGACGTGGAGCTTGCGTCACTGGCCAAGCGGCGCAAGGTAGGGCTACGATTCCGCTATGCGGATGACGCGGTTGCGACACGAATGTATCGGACAACCACAGCAATGATTGAAGGTTGGACGAAAAACCTCGCACTTTTGTTTAACAACTCTCTGGCCACCGCGATGTGGCGGGCGCTCGACTTGGCGCTGCTGATCGGGCTGCCCTGGCTGGCGCTCGAGTTGTGGA
Source organism: Occallatibacter sp. (assembly GCA_049673945.1). Lineage (GTDB taxonomy): Bacteria > Acidobacteriota > Terriglobia > Terriglobales > Acidobacteriaceae > Telmatobacter. The sequence continues at coordinate 901 of JBATYG010000616.1, read as the reverse complement.
GCGCGCGGTTTGCGGTGCATTCCCTGGAGTGGCTGGGGGCGGGGTGGGTTCTTCTGCTGTTGTGGGCCCGTACATTGATACGGTTTTACATGCGAGTGGCCAAATCAAAATTCGGTCTCGTTAATTGCGCACTTTCGCCCCTCGGGTTGCCGCTCTTTGTGGCCCTGCTTTACCGCAGTTGGTTCAAGCACAGGGTACTGAAGCAGGTAATCTGGAAGGGAAGAACGTATCCGGGCTGAATCTGGCGTTGAATCGTGGGTCATGCCGGAGGTTGAGTCTCGGGTTAAGTCTATTGAGATGAGATCGCTCTGTGCCCGCAGTCCAATGAAAAGATGCAGCCGGGGGCCTGATTTGCGCATCTTCTAACCTGACGGCTTTAAGGGGCTTGGATGATTGAGTTGACGCGCCGGGCGACGTTTTCAGCCTCGCACTACTACTGGAATGAGGCCTGGTCCAAAGAGAAGAACGAGCAGGTCTTTGGCCGCTGCGCGAATCGCAACGGGCACGGGCACAATTACACGCTGGAGGTTACGCTCGCGGGCGAACCAGATCCGGTAACGGGCTTTGTGGTGGATCTGAAATGGCTGAAGCAGGTGATCGAAGAGGACGTGCTGGCCGCTTATGACCACCACCACCTGAATCTGGAGGTTCCGGAGTTTGCCCACATGAATCCGACGACGGAGAATATCGCGATCGCGGCCTGGAAACGCCTGGAGCCTTCCGTGGGGAAGGCCGGCGGCGCGAAACTGAGACGGGTGCGCGTCTATGAGACGCCGGAGATTTTTGCCGAGTATCGAGGTGAGGCGTGAAGGCGTACTTCGGCCGCCGCTATATGCTGAGCGCGAGCCATCGGCTGCATACGGACGCATTGTCTGCCGATGAGAACCGGGCAGCGTACGGG
>JBATYG010000615.1:0-2755 GCA_049673945.1 Occallatibacter sp. | reverse complement strand
TTCGGCGGCGGTCCGCTGGCGTGCGTTGTGGCGATCGCGGTGATTGACGCGATTGAGAAGGAAGGACTGCTGGCCCATGCGACGGAAGTGGGCGATTATTTTCAAGCGCAACTGCGCAGACTTGCTGCAAAGCACGATGCCATTGTGGATGTGCGCGGCAAGGGACTGATGGTGGCCGCGGAGGTTGACTCGGCAGAGCTGGGCAAGCTGATTGTGGCCGAGATGCTGAAACGCCGCATTCTGATCAATTGCACGAGCGACACGGTGCTGCGCTTTTTGCCACCGTACATTTTAGAGCGCGAGCACGTGGATACAGCGATCGCAGCGCTGGATGCAGTATTTGCCGAACATGCTGCACACGCAGCGCCGCAATCCGCGGGAGGAGAGCATCGTGGCTAGCAAAGCAACTCTGGAACAACGGGAACAGGCGGTTCCCGTTCACAAGGACCCGGACATTCTGGCCGCGGCAACGCGGCTGTCGGGTGAGGACATGTGCTCGATTGCCGATCTCTCAAGCTCGGAGGTTCGGGCGATCCTTAAGCTTGCGCATGATGTGAAGCGCAACCCGCGCGAGTACCGTCATGCACTGGACGCGAAGCAGATGGTGCTGATGTTTGAGAAGGCCAGCCTGCGCACCCGGCTAAGCTTTGAAGCCGGCATTAACACGATGGGCGGCAATGCGATGTTTTTCGATCAGACGAGCTCTCCGCTGGGAGAACGCGAGTCGATTGCCGATGTGGCGCGGAACGTGGAGCGGTGGGTAGACATCATCATCCTGCGCACATATGCGCATGACACGATCACAGAGATGGCGGCGAATGCCCGCGTGCCCGTGGTGAATGCGCTATCCGACTTCGAGCACCCGTGCCAGGCGCTGGCGGATTTTATGACTCTCGAAGAGCGTTTCGGAACAGCGGCGGGGCTGAACTTTACTTACATGGGCGATGGGAATAACGTGTGCCACTCACTGATGCTGGCGGGTGCGCAACTGGGTGCGAATGTGACGATCGCGACGCCGCGCGGCTACTCGCCGGATATTGAGATTGTGACGATTGCGCGAGAGATGGCGGAGGCCAACGGTTGCGAACTGCGGCTGACACAGGACCCGCAGGCAGCGGCGGAAGGCGCCGATGCTGTGTACACGGATGTGTGCGTGAGCATGGGCTTCGAGCATGAGTCAATGAAGCGCGCACCGATCTTCAGGCCTTTTCAGGTGAACGATGCGTTGATGCAGAAGGCGCAACCGCACGCGGTGTTCATGCACTGCCTGCCGGCGCGACGCAATGACGAGGTAACGGACGCGGTGATCGATGGGCCGCAGTCAATCGTATTCGACCAGGCGGAGAACCGGCTGCACGCGCAGAAGGCGCTGCTGCTGCTTCTGCTGGGCGGCCTGGCGAATGTACCCGGTTTTCCCGGTCAATGACCCGATCAAAAAATAACGAGAGCTGACGGCTCTCTTCTCAAGAGGATTTCGCAAGCATGTCGGTAATTCTTGAATCGCTGCCCGTTGGGCAGAAAGTCGGCATCGCCTTTTCAGGTGGGCTCGACACTTCCGCGGCCCTGCACTGGATGAAGCAAAAGGGCGCAATCCCTTACGCGTACACGGCTAATCTTGGCCAGCCGGATGAGAGCGACTATGAGGCCATTCCGCGCGCGGCGCTTGAATATGGCGCCGAAGAAGCGCGGCTGATCGACTGTCGCGGCCCGCTTGTCCGCGAGGGGATTGCCGCGCTGCAGGCCGGAGCCTTCCACATCACGACTGCTGGCGTCCCCTATTTCAATACAACTCCGATTGGCCGCGCGGTAACGGGCACGATGCTGGTGGCCGCGATGAAGGAGGACGACGTCAACGTCTGGGGGGACGGGTCGACTTTCAAGGGCAACGATATCGAGCGATTTTACCGCTACGGGCTGCTGGTGAATCCGGGGCTGCAAGTCTACAAGCCGTGGCTCGATGCGGCTTTCATCGATGAGCTGGGCGGGCGCGCGGAGATGTCCGCCTACATGCAACGCTCGGGCTTTGCCTATAAGATGCCGACGGAAAAGGCCTACTCGACGGACTCGAACATTCTTGGCGCGACGCATGAGGCGAAGGACCTGGAGCATCTGTCTTCTTCGATCCAGATCGTTGTGCCCATCATGGGCGTGGCGTCGTGGCGCGATGACGTTGAAGTTAAGCGCGAAGAAGTTTCAGTGCGCTTTGAAGAGGGCTATCCGGTGGCGCTGAACGGCCGGCGATTTGACGATCCTGTCGAGCTGCTGCTCGAAGCCAACCGCGTTGGCGGCCGCCACGGGCTCGGCATGTCTGACCAGATCGAGAACCGCATCATCGAAGCAAAAAGCCGCGGCATCTACGAGGCGCCGGGGCTTGCGCTGCTCTTCATCGCATATGAGCGGCTGGTGACCGGCATTCACAATGAGGACACGATCGAGCAATACCGTGAGAATGGCCGCAAGCTTGGCCGGCTGCTCTACCAGGGGCGCTGGTTCGACTCGCAGTCGATCATGCTGCGCGAATCGGCGCAGCGCTGGGTTGCGAAGGCGATCACGGGCGAGGTGACGCTTGAATTGCGGCGCGGCAACGATTACTCGATCCTGAATACGGAGTCACCCAACCTGACCTTCCATCCCGAACGGCTCAGCATGGAGAAGACCGAATCCGCCTTCTCTGCACGCGACCGCATCGGGCAACTGACGATGCGCAACCTCGACATCGCCGACACGCGGGAGAAGCTTCTCACCTACTCCAAAC
>JBATYG010000614.1:0-6052 GCA_049673945.1 Occallatibacter sp. | reverse complement strand
AGCCAGGCCAAAGGAAACCATGCGATCGCCCTGCGCGTAGGGCAGAGGGCGAAAGAGAATGCGGTCGACTACGCTGAAGACCGCGGTGGTGGCGCCAATTCCGAGCGCAAGTGTGACGATCGCCGTGATGGTGAAGACAGGATTACGGCGAAATCCGCGCAGGGCATAGCGAACATCCTGCGCGACGCGCTCAAGCGCCGGCAGCGTTCGCGTTTCGCGCCAGGCCTGGCGCGTTTGCTCCGCGCCACCGAGGCGGATAAGCGCCTGGCGCCGCGCTTCCTCGGCGGTGAGGCCGGCGCGAACGCCATCGTCGACGTGCATTGCGATGTGGCTCTCGATCTCTGCGTCGATCTCCGCGTTCACAGAATGGAAACGAAGGAGATTTCCAAACCGCAGGAAGACCGCGCGCAACCTTCGTATCATAGTTATCTCCTAGTCCCGCGCAGAGCAACCATGGGATCAACGGCGGCGGCGCGGCGTGCCGGCAGCCATGCTGCCGCCAATGCAACAACCAGCATCAGCAGAGGAACGGCGCAGAAGGTGACCGGGTCGATCGCGCTGACCTCAAAGAGAAAGCTGCGCAGCGCGCGGCTCAGGGCAACGGTGCCGATAAGGCCGAGGGCGCAGCCCGCGAGCGCAAGCAGTACGCTCTGCCGGACCACCGCGGCGACGATCTGCCAGCGTTGCGCGCCAAGCGCGAGGCGCAGGCCGATTTCGCGGGTGCGCCAGCTCACCATGTAGGCAATGAGGCTGTAGACGCCGACCGCGCCGATGACGACCGCAAGCACGCCAAAGCCGAGAAGCAGCACGGCAAGCGCGCGCGATGATGCGACGGATGAAGCGACCAGCTCGTTCATTGAACGCACGCGCGTGACGGGCACCTGGACGTCGATCGAGGCAACGGCGCGACGCAGTTCTGACGCGCCCTGGCGCGTGGGTAACCGGCTGTTAAGCAGCGCGTACATGACGGGTCTTTCGCGAGCCGGAGTCATGGGGAAATAGACCTCATCCTGAAAGTCCCCCTGCAGGCTGCTCTGGCGCGTGCCGCGCACCACGCCGACAATCACAGTCTCTTTTGCAGGGTTCCAGAGCGTGGGTGAAGGCTCATCGGCCACCGCAATCAGGTGCTTGCCCAAAGGATCCTGACCAGGCCACAGGCGCATCGCCATGCGCTCGTTGATGACCGCGGCATGGGTTGTGCCGGAGCTGTCCTGCGGCGTGAGCAGACGGCCGCGCAAGAGGTGCAGGCCGAGCACGTCGAAGTAGCCCGACGAAACGATGCGTCCATCGGCAAGCATCGCTCCCTCGCGCGCGGGGCGCGGGTGGTCCTGCGCGTCGTAGACGTAATTGCCTTCGAGGCCGCTGAAGGGCAGCGAATCCGTGAGGGCCACGCTGCTTGCGCCGGGGATGCCCTGCATTGTGCTGAGGAGCGATGTGAAAAACGACTGGCAGCGCCCAGCCTGTTTGCAGGCCGACGAGTCGAGCGCAAGTTCGGCGGTGATGGTGTGGTCGGTGCGGAAGCCGGGGTCTACCCGCGAGAGCTGGTAGAGACTGTGGAGCACGAGGCCCGCTGCGGTGACGACCAACACGGAAAGGCCGATCTGCGCGACGACCAATGCCATGGAGATGCCGAAGCGCGAACCTTTGCCGATGAGGCTGCGGCCGCCGGAGCGCAGTACGGTCTGCAGATCCGTCGACGCCATGCGCAGCGAGGGAATAAGCCCGAAGAGCAGTCCCGCAACGAGTGATGCCGCCAGCGTGAAGAGAATGTCGTCCCCGTGCAGGCGAACGCCTTCAAGGCGCGGCGTATTGGCCGGCAGCAGGCTGACAAAAACATGCAGGCTGGCGAAGGCCGCTATCAGTCCCACGGCGCCCGCGGCGAGACCCAGCACGACACTCTCAGAGAGCAGTTGCTGAATCAGCCTGCGGCCTGATGCGCCGAGCGTGCCGCGGATGGCGATTTCGCGCTCGCGCGCCGTGGCGCGGGCCAGCATGAGGTTGGCTACGTTGGCGCAGGCGATGAGGAGAATGAGGCCGACAGCGCCGAAGAGCAGCAGCAGGCGCGGCCGCACGGGCCCGGTTTCAGGCTCAAGCAGCGAAACGACCGTCATGTCTGACGCCCAGATGTCGGGCATGCGCCAGGGAAAGAGCGGCAGCAGTATGCCATGCAGGCGGCGCAACTCGGCCTGCGCCTGGCCGGGCGTAAAGCCGTCGTTGAGGCGGCCAAAGGCGCGCAGCGAGAAGCTATTCCAGGGATCGATTGGGTTGGCGTGATTGAAAGTGACAGGCGTGACAAATTGCGTATCCGCGTAAGGAAAGTGAACGCCGGCGGGCATGATGCCGATAATGCGCCGCCACTGGCCGTCAATGCGCATCGTCTGCCCGATGGCCTGCGGATTCCGAGCGAAGCGCTCGCGCCAGTAGCCGTTGCTGAGGATCACGACCGGCTCGTGGTTTGCCACTGAATCGGCCGCCCCGAAGAAGCGCCCCGCAGCCGGCTGCACATCCAGAGCATCGAAAGCGTTGGCCATCACTTCTGCGCCGAAGACGCGCGAGGGCGTTTCACCCTGGTCGACGTTCGATTCAACGTCCGCGCCAAAGCCGCTGATCGCGCGGAACGACCTTGAATGCTCAGCGAGGGCGCGCAGCCAGCCCTTGGGATAGAAGCTGTTATCGCCGTAGGGGATGCGCATCAGGCGGTCCTGCTGTGGGTAGGGCAGCGGACGCAGCATGATCGAGTCGATGAGCGTGTAGATTACAGTGTTGGCGCCGATTCCGAGAGCGAGCGTGAGCACCGCCGTCAGCGTGAAGCCTGGCGCGCGGCGCATCTGGCGCAGCGCATAACGAAAGTCCTGCAAGAGGCTTTCAAGACGCGGCAACGTGCGGCGATCACGGTAGGCCTGGCGTGCCTGTTCGGCGCCTCCGAGGCGGACGAGCGCCTGCCGCCGCGCTTCTTCGGGGGTGAGTCCGGCGCGGATACCGTCTTCAGCGTCATGCTCAATGTGGCTGGCGAGCTCGTTGTCGAAGTCATCTGCCGCCTGCGCATTGAAGAGGCCGCAGAGGCGTATCCACAAGGCTTTCAGTCGTCTCATTAGAAGCTCCTATTCAGTGCGCAGCGCCCGCATGGGATCGACGGACGCGGCGCGGTGCGCCGGAATCCAACAGGCAGCCAGGGCAATCAGCAGCAGAAACGGCGGTACCACGGCGAAGGTGAGCACGTCGTGCGGGTGAACTCCATAGAGCAGGCTGGATACAAGCTTGGAGAGCATCCACGCGGCGGGCCAGCCGATGGCAATGGCGATCAGGGCAAGCACCAACCCCTGCCGCAGAATGAGATGCTGCACCGTGCCGGGCCGCGCGCCCAGCGCCATGCGAATGCCGATCTCGCGCGTGCGCAGGCTGACCGAGTAGCTCATCACGCCGTAAAGGCCCACGGCCGCGAGTACAAGCGCGATGCCGCCGAAGATGCCGAAGAGCGTGGCCGCAAGACGAGGCAGCGTATAGGCCGTGCTCACATGCTCATCCATCGTTTCGAGGTTGTAGATGGCCATGGCGGGGTCGAGCGCGTAGACCTGGCGGCGCATCGCCTCAGCCATGCCTGCGGCATCGTCTGCGGTTTTAACCACGAGCGTGTAGCCCATCATGGAAGGGTCGCCGGCGACGCTCTGCAGAAGCGATCGATAGAGCAACGGACGTGTTTCTTCGCCGATGGTGCGCGACTTTACGTTACCCACGACGCCGATAATCTCGTAGGTCACACTGCCGCCGCTGACGTGTTGCCCAAGAGGGTTGGTCCCCGGAAAAAGCCGATCGGCAAAAGCCCGATTGATGATTGCCGTGCGCGGGCCGGAGGCTGTCTCGCCTCCGAAATCGCGGCCGGACAACTGCGGAATTCCCAGCGTGCTGAAGTAGCCGGGCGAGACCATGTAGAGATCGGCGAAGGCCATTGACTTGTCGCCGGCAGACCGCCCGGCCACGGTGAATCCGTCACTGCGGTTGCCGCCCGAGAGCGGAGCCACGTCGGTGGCCACCGCCGAGACGACACCGGGCAGCGTCTGAGCACGCTCGCGCAACTGGGTAAGAAAATCGACGGTTTGCGCGGCAGTGTAGTTGTGAATGCGCGGATCGACCGAGAGCATGAGCATGTTGTGCGGGCGAAGGCCGATGTCGATCTCCGCGGCGCTGTGCAGGCTGCGCAGAAAGAGAATCGTCAACGACAGCACAGTGACCGACATGGCGATCTGCGCGACGACGAGCACGTTGCGCAGCGTCCATCGGCGGCCGGGCCTCGCGAGCGCGTCCTCGCCCTTAAGCGCATTGGCGAGCGATGGGCGAGAGGCAGCCCATGCCGGCGCGATGCCCAGCAGCACTCCACTGACGACGCTGAGGCCAAAGGCAAAGAGCAGTACGCGGCCGTCGACGGCGAGTTGCAGATCGAGCGGAACCGGAGCAGGGAGATGCAGCGCCGAAAGTCCCTGCGTCGCCCAGAGGGCCAGCAACATGCCGAGCGTGCCGCCGCCCAGCGCGATCAGGAGGCTCTCAAGCAGCATCTGCCCGCGCAGGCTGGCGCGTGTTGCTCCCAGCGCAAGGCGGACGGCCATTTCGCGCTGGCGCATCGCCGCCTGCGCGAAGAGAAGATTGGCGACGTTGGCGGCGGCGATCGAGAGAACGAGAAGCACAATGACGAGCAGAACGCCGAGGAAGATGAAGACGGTTTCCTTCAATCGAGGCGGCAGCGAGCCGGCTTCTTCGAGATAGAAGCCGCTGTCCTTATCCGTCGCCGGAAAGGTCTTCGCATAGCGCGCGGCGAGTGTGTTCAGCTCGGCGTCGACGGAGGCGCGCGAAACGCCGGGACGCATCCGGCCAATGACCGAGAGCCAGTGGAATTCGCGCGAGTTCATCGGCGGCAGGTTGGGCGCGATGGCTGCGGCCGCTCCCAGAGGCACCCAGAACTGCGTATCGAGAATCTGGTCGACGCTGTGAAACGTCGCCGGCGCGATGCCCACGACCGTGAAACTGCGGCCTGAGAGCAGGATGGATTTGCCGAGGATCGCGGGATCGCTGTTGAAGCGGCGGCGCCAGAGGCTCTGGCCAAGCACAATCATCGGCTTCTGGTCTTCGCCGTCGACGAAGCCGCGGCCCAGCACCATCGGCAGCTCGAGCACACCGAAGAAGTTGGTGGTGACGGCCTGGCCCCACACACGCTCCGGCTCGCCTGCGCCTCCAATGGATGCCGGAAGCAGCTCATCGTAGGCGGCCATCCCGGAAAAGGATTGCGACTGATCGCGCACGTCCTCAAAGACGGGCATGGGGAAGTGGTTGCAGCAGCGATCGCCCTTTTGCGTAGTGGAAAGCGACAGAAGGGTTGAAGGCGATGGCACCGGCAGCGGCCGCAGCACGAAGCGGCTCACCATCGAGAAGATGGTTGCGTTTGCGCCGATACCGAGGCCGATCGAGAGAATGGCGATTGCGGTGACGGTGGGATGTTTGGCAAGAGCGCGCAGGCTGTAGCGCAGATCGCGCATCAGGGCTTCAAGACCCGGCAACGTGCGGCGATCGCGGTAGGCCTGGCGCGCCTGCTCGGCGCCGCCCAGGTGAACCAGCGCCTGCCGCCGCGCTTCTTCGGGAGTGAGTCCGGCGCGGATCCCGTCGTCCGCGTGGAGCGCGATGTGAGAATCGAGCTCATCTTGAAAGTCGCAGGCGCCATCACCGCGCACGGTGCCGGTGATGCGCTTGAAGATTGAGCGAAGGCTGGCGCGCAACTGGTCCATCATGCCTCTCCTTCTCAGGCTTCGCCGGTGGGGGCAAGAAAGCGGGCGAGGATCGCGGTGGTCTGCTCCCACTCCGCCGCGGCCTTGCGCACCTGGCGTTCTCCTGCCTTCGTGAGCTCGTAGAACTTTGCTTTGCGGTTGTTGTCAGAGATGCCCCACCGGGAGCGAATGTAGCCCTCCTGCTCCAGCCTCAGCAGCGCCGGGTAGAGCGTGCCATAGTTCAGTTGCAGCGCGTCTCCACTGGTCTGCTCGATGCGCCGGGCCAGGCCATAGCCATGCAG
>JBATYG010000613.1:0-6777 GCA_049673945.1 Occallatibacter sp. | reverse complement strand
GAGGTAGGCCTCGGTCTCCACAATGCGGCCGGCAATGACCCCGGCCCGCGTCCGGTGTACAAGCAACTTGCCCAGCAGCAGGGGCGCGACCCGCTCCGGGGAATGCTCGAAGAAGCGGCGGAGAAGCAGGCGGCCGGGCAGCTTAACTTTTCTGACTGACACGCTCTTGAGTCTAAAGCTCAACTGCAGGGAGGCTCCGAACCATGACCTCCGTTACGCGTTGGGGCGTCATACCGCTTTGATACTCCACCGATAGGGGGTGATCGCAAGGTTCGAGTTGGAATCGGAGTGGTATGCCTGGCCCCTCGGGATGGACGTACATCTTCAAGTTCAGGGTGTCAGGATATTCAGATATCCGCGAACTCAGCCAGGAGAACATCGGCGGAAAATTAGAGGGGCTGGGATCGCCATCTGCTCTGAGGAGAATCTCAAAGTTTCTTCGGCTCAATGAACCCCAAACACCCCAGCAGAATGATTGCTCCGCGCCAATAATCGGTATGTGTATCAATCCGCGAACGAAATAGTTCGTGCCCTTAATTGCGCAAAAGCCAGAATCGAGGAATGTCTCGTTAATTTCCTTTGGCGCTCCAGGGATTGGATCGATCCAGCGGCTCTGCGGTTCCCAACATCTATCCCAGTAGTATGGTTCCGAGTATCCGAAGTCGAGGCAAGGACCGCAGTGCCATTGATCGCAGCTGCTGCACTTCCACCGTAGGCCGGATAGATCGTCAAAAGTGACAGAAGAGCGTTTGTCGCCTTGCATTGTTGTTTTTGCCTACTTGTGCTTTTTGTTCCATTCCTTGATGAGCGCAAGAACCTCTTCGGCATGGCCTTCCGGCGTCACCTTGGGAAAGACATGCAGCAGCTTCTGGTCGGGGCCGATGACAAATGTAGTGCGCTCGATGCCCCAGACTTTCTTGCCATACATGTTCTTTTCCTTCATCACGCCAAACTGATTGCACACTTTCTCGTCTACATCAGCAAGGAGTGTGTAGGGCAGGCTGTATTTTTCGCGGAATTTAGCCTGGGCTTTGGGCGTGTCGCGCGAGATGCCGAGCACGACGGCGCCGGCGGCCTGGAGCTTTTTGAAGGTGTCGCGGAAGCCGCAGGCCTCGATGGTACAGCCGGGGGTGTCCGCCCTGGGATAAAAGAAGAGTATGACGGGTTTGCCTTTGTAGTCCGAGAGGCTTACAGTTTTGCCCTCGTCGGTTTCAAGGGTGAAGTCGGCAACTTTCTCATTCAGCTCCATAGGAAATGCCCCCGTATGTCAGACGAAGTGACGATCAGCATGCATTATTTCCGAGCAGGGCGGCTTGTGTCATCGCCGCGTAGACGACGGTGGGCGCGGTGGGGCTGTGCGAAGGCGCTTTCGCCTCTGAAGATCGCACCGGCGTTCGCGCTGGCTCTGGGTTTGTTTTGGGCTCCCGCCGGCAGGGCGCAGTACCCCATGCAGGTGGAAAAGAAGGACAATGCGCCGGTGCTGCGCGCCGTGGGCGTGCTTGAGTGGACGGGCGATGCCGGCAAGCCGAAGACGAGCCGGCTGGTGCCGATCACCGTCTTCGATGGCGACCAGTTGCAGGACGGCAGCGTCTACCTGGCGCGGCCTGCGCCCCTGGCGGTCGAGAGCGGCGTTGAGTACATCCTGCAGAAGGATGGGCAACGGGTTGGGCTTTTTGACATTCAAAGCGCCGGACAGGTGCAGGGCTCATGGGTGGGTTTCGGCACGTGGAAAGCGATGCCCAGCAACACGCCGAAGCCGCTGGCGATGGCCGCGCCCAGGGTGGACGATGAGGATCCGGACAAGCCGGTCTTGCATCGCAAGGAGCACTCGGGCGACGCGGGCGGCAGCGCTCCAGCTGGGCCGGTTGACCCGGACCGGCCCACGCTGCACAAGGCCCCAAGCGACGGCCAAACGAGCGGAAGTTCGGCTCCAGCCGGTTCGCCGGCGGGGACAGAGCCCACGCAAGACCCGGATCGGCCGACGCTCAAGAAGGGCCGGACAAACTCCCAGCCTGAGACGGGTTACGTTGAGAATCTGCCGTCGGCGATCGATCCTGATCGGCCGAAGCTCGAGCGCGGCAAATCCGATGGAGGCGTCGGGCCGGTAGTGACGCCAACGCTGGTTGGGCTGCCGGCGAACATGAATCAGGCGGTAGCGGTATCGGATGCGCGCAACAAGCCGGAGCATGAGTGGAACTACTCGTGGGCCGACCCCGCCGATGAGCTCAAGATGAAGGCGCAGCTTGAGAGCGTCGCGCGCGAGGCCCTGGGGCTGAACAAACCTGCCCCGCGGGCGAAGGCGAGAACGACAACCGCGGCGAAGAGCAAGCATCCGCCGACGCTCGTGCTGCCGCCTCCGCTGGTCGATGAGCAGTTCCGCGTCTTTGAGCTGGCCTATGGCTCGGGGGCCACGCTGGTGCTGACGGCGCGCACTGACGGGCCGCTTGAGAAGCAGAAGTTCGTAACCCTCATTGCACAGCCCGATCTCTACGGCAATCTGCTGGTCCTGTTCAAGAGCGTGACCGACGGAGCGCACCTTGAAGACACGCCGCGCATGCGATTAATCGATGCCGTGGATGCGATGGCGGACAATCGCGGGGAGCTCCTCTTTGAGCTGCGCGGCGAAGCCCAGCGCCAGTTTGCGCTTTATCGCGTGATGCGGGGAACAGTGGCGAAGCTGTTTGTGACCGGCGGAGAGGTTTTCGGCGGCTCCGCGATGAACTAAAGGGCAGGGCCACTCTATGCACTTGCGCCGGGGCAGGCAATGTACTTTTAGTTACGAGCGGGGTGAAAGTTTCGGTGGATGAAGGCTTTATCTCCTATACAATTCAGGCAAGCGAGGTTTCCAAACCTCGTTTTTGAAGGATTTATAGCAGAATGGCCTCCGTGTTGACCGCACCCTCCCCTGAAAGCACCGTAGAAGCTCCCAATCAACCGGAATCGGCATCGCTGCATGCAACCGGGAAGCAGCATGGCATGGCCGCGCGCGAACTGATCCGCATGGGCCGTGCTGCGGTCGCCGGCGAAGGCATTAACTGGACGACCGCGGTGACGGTAGCTCTGTTTCACGCGGGAGCTCTGGTGGCGTTCTTCTTTTTCACCTGGCAGAGGCTGGCGGTGATGGCGGTGCTCTACATTCTGGCCATCAACGTGGGCATTGGCATGTGCTATCACCGGCTGCTGACGCACCGCGGCTACCAGACGCCCAAATGGGTGGAGTACCTGATGAGCATCTGCGCGACGCTCTCGCTTGAGGGCGGCCCGATCTTCTGGGTGTCCACGCATCGCGTGCATCACCAGTTGAGCGACCACGAGGGCGACCCGCATACGCCGAAGGAAGGCGGATGGTGGGCGCACACGGGATGGATTCTCTTTGGCAACGCGCTGCACGCACAGACCGAGGTGCTTGCACGCTACGTTCCCGATCTCAGCCGGGACCGCTTCCACGTCTGGCTGAGCAAGTATCACTGGGTTCCGCTCACCTTGAGCGGCGTGCTGCTGATGGCCGGCGGATGGGCCTGGGGTGGCTGGAAAGAAGGCGTGGGCATGGTCCTGTGGGGCGTGCTGCTGCGCGTGACCCTTGGCCTGCATGCAACCTGGCTGGTGAACTCGGCTACCCACATGTGGGGCAGTCGGCGCTTTGAGACGAAGGATGAATCGCGCAACAGCTGGTGGGTCGCGCTGCTGACGGGCGGCGAGGGATGGCACAACAACCATCACGCTCACCCAGTCTCTGCACGGCACGGGTTGAGGTGGTATGAGGTAGACCCCAATTTCTACGGCATCTGGCTGTTATCGAAGCTCGGGCTCGCGAAGAAGGTTCGCGTCGCCCAATACGATCCCAAGGATCCCAAACCGGCGGGCCTCTAAAGAGGTAGCAGAGCTGATCGGAAAGAGAATGGCCCCGGAGCTTCCGGGGCCGTTGCTTTTTGGGCGTTGATTTGAGCTTCTGCTACGCCAGCGCGGCGCCGGCCATCTTCTCGAGGATCGCGATCGGGGCCGACTGCGGCGTGACCATGGCCGCGGGGTCGACAAGAAATGTCTGCTCAACCGCGAATTGCCCGGCGAGCACGGCATGCGGCACGGTCTCGGTGTAGACCATCCAGCTTGAGCCGGCGGGGAAGTTGAAGGTTTCCCGCACACAACTGCGCTGAAAGTCGGCGTCCTCTTTCATGGTGTTGTGCAATTGCATCATGAACTCGTCGTAAGGCGTGCGCTTGACCTGCGGCAGCAGTTTGCCGAGACCGGCGGCCCGGGCCAGCGATTTGCCGGCGCCGGCAAGTGCGCCGTCCGGCTGCGGGATTGGAAGCCGGGAGGGCGCGAATGTGCCGATGACGCGGCCGAAAGGCTCGCCCAGCACCCAGTCGCGCGTGCGCGATGGGTGGATGTTGTGAAAGAAGCGTAGAATGCGCCAGCCGTGCGTGGGGCGCGTGGGAAAGGCGTCGGTGTGCAGCAGGTCGTTGCGGTGACGCACTGACATGTCGCGGCCCTGCTCTTCAAGTGGGCGAAAGCTGGCGTAGTCGAGGCGCCAGCGTCGCTGGTAGGGCGCGAGAAAGCCCGCGAGGTATCGGTCCACGCCCGCCGAATAGCGCCGCATGATGTCGAGAAAGTGGTCGAACTCCTCCGGGCCGGTGGTCTTGCGATCAATGCCGCTCAGCAGGTCGCGGTCGGGCTTGTAGGCGATGTTCTTGTGAACGCGGCTGGCGGTCTGCTGCTTGCCCAGCAAAAACTGAATGTCGGCATCGGAGAGAGGTATGGGCGTCTGGGGAAAGTAGAGCACGCCGCCTGCCTCAATATCTGCGCACCATGAGCGTGCCTGCTCTGCGCTGCCGGGCAGGCCGTTTTGCAGTTCATTCAACTGGATGGTGTGCACCGGCATGCGCAATTACCTCCGAAGTTTCGCCCGCACCCACAGTACACCAAAGAAGGGCAGAGCAATCAGCAACACGATCACTCCTGCCGGAAAGCCGACGTAGAGGTAGGTGTCGGCATAGTTCACGGAGTGGTGGCCGCCAATGTTCCACACCAGCAGCGAGATGATGGCAAGAAACGTCGCCGCGAAAAAAGTGAAGAAGGCGGAAGCAAGCGCAAGCAGCAGGCTCTGGAAGAGGCTAAACCCTTGCAATGGAAAGCCCAGAAAGGAGCCGCCGCCGGCGCGCGGGAGATGGGAAGTTTGAGAGATCATTTTCGCAGTCGCCCTCGTGTAGTTAGAATACAGTTCGATGGCCAGCAATGTGCAACTCGAGCTTTGGCATGCGGAGAAGGTAGCCACGCAGACCACGATCGGCCAGGCGCCGAACGGCGTTCGCTATGCCGTCTGGGGCGAGACGCGTGTGCCGGAGGCTGATCTTGAGCGCATGATCGGGGCGGTGCCGGCAACAATGTCGGCGGCGCTCGCGGCGCGCGCCTACTACTTTGTTCCGCTGGCGATTGCCGATAGCGGCGAAACGATGATTGCGCCGGGCTATTCGGTTGAGCTGGGCGATCGCGCGATCTGCCATCGCAATGCTGTCTTTGGTTCTACGGAGGCGGTGTTCCTCTCGACGCGGCTGGTGGAAGACCGCTTCGGGCTGGCATTCGAGTTGTTCATCAACGTCGCGCACAACTTTGTTGCAGTGGCGGGCGTGCCCGAGAGCTTTTCTGCGCTGGCGTGGCGGCAGGCCGAGGCGCAGGTGCGCGGCGAGTCGAGCCAGGATGCGTGGGAGACGCGGCGGCGGGCACAGGAAGTGCGCGAAGGCAAGGGCATCGATGAGCGGGCGCGTGGCGCGTTCTTTGAGGCGGCCTTCTCCGATGCGCTGGCGATTTACATACTCTCGCTCGCAGTCGATTTCGACTACCACGACCTGCGCGAGCGGGAGTATCCGCTGCTGGCCGCCCCGGCGCTGGCCGAACGGTTGCGCCACGTGGCGACGCTCTTCCCGGCCAATCCCGGCTCCGAATTCCAGGTCCTCTATCGGCGCAAGGGCTGATTTCGAGGGTTGATCTCGGGGCCTTCCCGCTTCAGCTCGCGTAAAGATTCCGGCTCAGAAATTCGTTGCGGAATTTCGCGCCGGGGTCGAGGTGTGCGGCCG
The DNA here is from genome assembly GCA_049673945.1 of Occallatibacter sp. Lineage (GTDB taxonomy): Bacteria > Acidobacteriota > Terriglobia > Terriglobales > Acidobacteriaceae > Telmatobacter. The sequence goes on along the minus strand of JBATYG010000613.1, from coordinate 706 downwards.
CCGCCTTGAAGTCGCCGAGCCGCTTGTACTGCGCCTGAAGCTGCGCGGACGGCACGGTGAAGAGCTTGCCCCAGTGCGGGCGCGGGCCGAAGGGCGCAAGCTGGGCTTCAATCTGCGGCAGAATTTTACTGACAGCGGGCCACTCAGGCTTCCATGTGAAGTGAATGGCGAGCGACGGGCGCTGATACGCGGTGCTCATCCAGAGATTGTCGGCCGCGATGGTGCGCAGCTCGGTGACGAAGAGATGCGGCGTGATCTGCTCGCGCAGCTTTTCAACGGCGAGGATGGCCTGGTAACCGTGGTCGAAGGGAACCAGATACTCGGTTTGCAGCTCGTGGCCGCTCGATGGAGTGAAGTTCATTTTGAAGTGGGGCAGCCGCTCGTACCAGGGGCCGGGAATGCCCTGCTGTTCGGTGCAGCTTTCGGCCGGGTGCCCGGTGATGGGGTGCAGCTTTTCCTGGGCGAGCGCGGCGCCGAAGAACTCAGACTGCCACTTGTTGGGGTCGCCGGGCGTGAGGCGTCGCTTGATCCACACCTGGGTGGCGTGGTGATTCTGCCAGTCCGTGAAGAGGCTCACGCTGTAGCCGGCGCCGAAGATCTCTTCGAAGTGATGCTCAAGCCGATCGAAGCTGAGATTCTGATAGACCGACTGCGCCACCTGATAGGTGGGCTGCAGGTCGAGCGTGACCCTGGTGAGGATGCCGAG
>JBATYG010000612.1:0-7801 GCA_049673945.1 Occallatibacter sp. | reverse complement strand
CCTTCGCACAGCACGTCGACAGGGCAGGCACGCGCGCAACTGCCGCCGAGAATATTGGCATCAAGAATGCGCAGCGCCGAGCCCCGCAAGTTGCCGGTGGCGATGCGCTTGATGAATCCGGGAACGTCGATGTGGGTGGGGCAGGCCCCGGTGCAGGGCGCGTCAAAACAGTAGAGGCACCGATTGGCCTCAATGGTCGCAGCCTGCGCAGAGAGCGGCGGCTTGAGCTCGCTAAACTTCTCGCGAAGTTGGGGATCATCCGGTAGCGTTGTGATACTCATCCGAACCTTCCGTCCTTCCGCTTCCCGTCGCGTCTCTCCCGCGGGACGGCATCAGGAAGCAACCAGAGGCCCATAGAGATCGGGCCTGCGGTCTCTGAAAAATTGCCAGGTGCGCCGAGCCTCGGCGATCTGCTCAAGGTCGAGGTCGGCAGTGAGCACTTCGTCTTTATCGCGCGAAGCCTGGGCAATGATCTGGCCGCGCGGATTGGCGAAGTAGCTCGACCCGTAAAACTCACCGATCTTCCACGGCGCCTCGGTGCCGACGCGATTGATGGCCGCGATGAAATAGCCGTTGGCGGCAGCGTGCGCGGGTTGCTCGAGCTTCCACAGGTACTCGCTCAGGCCAGCGACGGTCGCCGAAGGATTGAAGACGATCTCAGCGCCGTTGAGACCGAGGCATCGCGCGCCCTCGGGGAAGTGGCGGTCATAGCAGATGTAGACGCCGATCTTTGCGAAGCCCAGATCGAAGACCGGGTAGCCCAGGTTGCCGGGGCGGAAGTAGAACTTCTCCCAGAAGCCCGGCGCCACGTGTGGGATGTGCGTTTTGCGATATTTGCCGAGGTAGCTTCCGTTTTTGTCGATGACCGCAGCGGTGTTGTAGAAGATGCCTTCCTGCTCGATTTCGTAGACAGGCACAATCATCGCGATGCCAAGCTCTTTGGCGAGCGACTGCATCAGGCTCACGGTCGGGCCGTCGGGCACGCGCTCGGTAGCCTCATACCATTTGACGGATTGTTCAGCGCAGAAGTAAGGGCCGTTGAAGATTTCCTGCAGACAGACAACCTGGGCGCCGGCCTGCGCGGCCTCGCGGATGAGGCCCACATGTTTTTCGATCATGGCCGCTTTCTGCTTCTCAAGCGGCTCAGTCGCGGGCAGCTCGGTAGAAGCCTGGATCACAGAACAGCGGACAATTCGCGGCATAAGGCATTTCTCCTGCTGCTGTGAGCGCAGCTGGCATCGCGCTCAGTTGCCGCCCACCCAAGATCGTGTCAACCAGACCGCATCCATTCCTCTCAAGATTTTCAGGGGAGATGTTTGAGCGCGCCAACTCCCCTCAAACGTTTGAGACTTTGAAGGTATCGCATGGAAGACGCGATGAGCAATGGGGCGCCGATGCCGATGTTCCCTTGCGGACACCCTGAGGCCCTGGAAGCCTGTTCAGTATTCGATCTTGCTGGGCGAAGCCAGCCACGCCGCGAAGCTGGACCAAGCCTCGTCGGCAAGAAGCTGCGTGGTGGGCAGCGCGCGTGCTGAGGGATCTTTGCGGAATTCCGAGTAGAGAAAGGCGTCGTCGAAGCCGGCCCGCGCGGCATCCGCGGCCGAAGCGCCGTAGTAAACCGCGCCGAGGCGAGCCCAGTGCGCCGCCGCGAGGCACATGGGGCAGGGCTCGCAGCTTGTGTAGAGCTCGCAACCGGCCAAGGTGAATGTGTCGAGCGCCTTGCAGGCGGCTCGAATCGCGTTGACTTCTCCGTGCGCCGTGGGATCGTTGGTGGAAGTGACGGAGTTTGCGCCTTCGCCGATGACCTGACTGTCCCGGACAATCACGGCACCGAAGGGACCGCCTTTACCGGATGCGACATTCTCGGTAGCCAGCGCGATGGCGCGCCTGAGGAAGTCGGGATTCGGTGGGCTTGACGTCAAAAGCGGGCTTCCCTTTTTCAGCGAACGGCAAAAGACAAACCCAGTATGGCACAGGCCTTCCGGTCACATCCTTGCGCACGATCGAAGCGACAGTCGAACGGTAAGACTTAATCGAGCTCAACCAGATCGGTCGGGAGGTCGATATCGATTTCGCCGCCCTCAAAGGGCAGCGCCAGCACCGGGCAGGTAGCCTTCGTGAACAAGCTGCGCGCCCCCTTGTCGCCCTGCAGTGCGCGCAAAGCGTGAAAAACGCTGCGCGGAAAGACCGCCGGAATCCCCTTCGTGCTTGCGTATTCAGAAGCGATGATCGACACGGCGCCGTGCTCTTGAAATGCCTTCAGCAGATTGACGAGGTGCTCGGCGGTAAGACGCGGCTGATCGCAGGTCATCACCAGCACGCCGGCATGCTCGGGCGCGCGCACCTCGGCTTCATTCAGTCCGGCATGAATCGAGCTCGCTATGCCGTTCTCCCACTGATCGTTGAGTACGGGAATCGCATTCTCGAAACCGACGGCGCCGCAGATTGACGCGAAGTTTGCACCGAGCACGGCGAGCACCGGTGCAGCGCCGGCCTCGCGCGCCAGACGCAGCGACCGCTCAAGAAGCGATTCGCCCTCGAAGCTGAGAAGCTGCTTAGGTTGACCGAGCCGACGGCTGCCGCCTGCGGCAAGAATGATGGCAGGAAGGGTCACTCACACAGAGTGTATCGCTGCTTGATGTGCGCCGGGGCCTGCGCGCCCTTGTGCTTTCGGACCAGCGCTCACGGCTGGCCTTCGGCTTCGGGCTGGATAAGAAGAAGCAGGACGATGCCGACGACGGCGAACATGCGGAAGGCGGCCTCCTGGCCGTTCCAGGTATGTGACTGCCACATAAGGAACCACTCCGCGCCGATTGAAAGAAACGCAACCAGCCACATCAGCAGCGAGAGCGTGAGAGCCATCACGGAGATGCGCTTCGCGGCATTGAAAACCGTCGCCGGCTTGCGCAGTGCGCGGCAGAGCGCAACCGCGCCCCACCACAGCAGGATCATGGTGACGATCTCCCAGGCGATCATCGAGAGATAGAAGGCCAGATGCTCGGTGTGCGACGGCAGCGCGCGCCACAGGCCGCGATTGCCCGGAAAGGTTGAATCCATCGAGAGAACGTGGCGGACAAATTCGTAGTTTGAATCAAAATCAGTGAGGTTGTTGAAGACAACGAGCGTGTAGAAGAGCGCGACGCCGCCAATGAGAAGAAGCTTTGCGCTGCGGGTGATCATGGCCCATGCTAACGTGAGGCCAGGCAAAACCGAGGAATCATTCGCCGGATGACATCGCTGCCTTTAGCGAAGGGCAGGCCGGGGGGACCTGGCGCGCACCACCAAGTGCCCTCGGCTATGTGCGTTTTGACCGTGATTTTGCAAGCGTTACGCTCGAATTCGAGCGGCAGACAGCGTCATCAATTGTGCGAGGGCGGGCAGAGCCAGACCTGGGTGCGGATGCGGAAAATGGCGCATCGTTTCGGCCCATGTCTCGCTGCCGCCGACGGTTGCCTGAGCCGCCCTGAGAATCTTACATAAACCTTATTCCCGGCCCGGTATCCTATTAGAACTCCGTACGACGATTGAAACCCGGCAAGAGGCAAAGACCGCTTGTTGAGGTTGCTTCTTTCTCCTCCTTTTAGGGACGATTCCAGCTTTTAAGAACACTGCTTTGGCGAACCGTTCCCGGAAGCTCGAGAAGTGTCAGAAGAGCCCGTTGCGACCCACTTTTGAGGCCAATTTTTTTGAGGTACTTTATGCCAGCCAACCACACATTCTTTCCCCGCCTGCCGGCAATCGCGGCGGCCATTGCGCTGTGCAGTTCCGCTTTGCTTGCACAGCAGACACTTGGCGGCCTCACCGGTGTTGTCACAGACCCCGCCGGCAGCGTCATTCCCAGTGCGACCGTCACACTTGTGGATGAACAGACCTCGTATACCCGCACCGCGAAGACAAGCAACGACGGCACCTATTCGTTTGTGAACCTGCCGATCGATACCTACACGGTGACGATCACGGCAGATGGTTTCGACACCCAGAAGACGCCGCATATCCCCGCGCAGGGCAACCGCACCGCGACGCTGAATGTTGAGCTCAAGCTGGCGGCTGCGGCCACGGCTACTGTGGAAGTGGATGCGGTGCCGCTGATGAACGCGGTGGATACGACGAACGGCTACGTCATGGACAAGACGCAGATCGAGTCCGTTCCGCTGCCTACGGGCAGCTTTACAGGGCTGGCGATTCAATCTGCCGGCGTGAACGCGGAACTCTCGGGTGGCACAGGCGCGAACTCCGGCCTGGGCAATGCGCCGATCTGGTCCAATGGCCAGCGCGATACCTCGAACAGCTTTCTGCTGAACGGCGTTGACGCAAGCAACCTCTTCAACGGCAAGAGCACCAGCCAGATGCCTTCAGCGCGCGTGATCAACAGCACCGGCGTCTCCTCGAGCACGGGCGCGGGCGGCGTGATTCAGACCCTTGCTTCGATTTATCTATCGATCGGCAACGCGATTCCCACGCCGGCTCCAGAGACCCTCTCAGAGGTTCGCGTAAACGCCTCGATGTATGACGCGCAGCAGGGCTCAACCTCGGGCGCGCATATCGATATGAGCACCGCGTCAGGCACCAACACCTATCACGGATCGGCATACTTTCACCGCGGCACCGACTGGCTCAATGCGGCCCCCTTCTTCTTCAACCAGGACAGCGACATTCCCGCCTTCGACAAGGTGCCGCAACTCCACCGCTACATCCTCGGCGGATCCGTTGGGGGCCCGCTCATCAAAGACAAGCTCTTTGCATTTCTCGCCTACCAGCACGTCCACGTCTCCGACCAGGAGATCGGCGACACAGTCTTTGACGTGCCGGTAGGCTTGTCGGACGACCGCTCGGCGGATGCGCTGGCCAACGTAACCAACAACTCCTTCTGCACGCCCCATGACGAAGGGGCTCACGGATGCGTTCCGATCACTTCGGCTCAGATCGACCGCACTGCCCTTGCGCTGTTCAATGCGCCTTCGATTGCCGGTGAGCCGGGCAAATGGCTCATCCCCAATGACGCGCTCAATGGCGCCGCGCCGACAGCAGCGCACATCGACAACACCTTTCTGCCCGGCACAGGCCGCTTTACCGCGGATATGATCGTAGGCGACCTCGATTACGACGCCACATCGAAAGACACTCTGGCGCTCAAGGGCTACATCCAGCACGATCCCGCGCAGGCTCCGTATTCCTACTCACACATTCCGGGATTCACGGAGCATCTCGATGCCGGCGCGCAGGTCTATTCCATCATCAACACCTACCTCGTGAAGTCGAACCTGAGCACGACCCAGACCTTCGGGTTTATCCGCGAGAAGATCTTCGGCACCAACGAACAGCCTTTCGGGCCTGACGCCATCCCCGGCGGCTCAGCGGGAACAGCTTCGATCAACGCTTTTGGGTCGAAGTACTTCCCCGGTGTCTCCGTCTACAACGTGCTCGGCGACTACCAGCCGCCCGGCGCCTCGACCGCGATCCTGAACATCGGGCCCAATGCCGAGGGCCAGTCTCCGAACACCGGCGTCTTCCAGAATCGCTTTGCGCCGTCGGCCAACGCGATCTGGATGTTGGGCAGACACACCCTCAGCTTCGGGGCGAGCTACAGCTGTACGCAGCTCAACACGATCGACAAGCGTCCCGGCACCGGCACCATCGCCACCGACGATTTCAGCCAGATGATCCAGGGCTACGTTACACCGGGCAGTTCCTCAACCGGCTTCTACGTGAGCACGTTCCTGCAGGGCGATGCGAACCGCTACTATCGCGCCAAGCAGGTTGGCACCTTCGTTCAGGACAAGTACCAGGTGACGCCGTCGCTCTCGCTCACCGCGGGCATACGGTATGACTGGAATGGAGGTCTGAGCGAAAAATACGGGCGCCTCTTCAACTTCGATCCCGCTTCCTACAGCTACGACGTCGGATCGGACACGCTTGAGAACTCGGGCCTGATCATCGCCGGCAACAACAAGAACGGCACATCGGGGGTGAGTCCCACAACACTTACCGGCCGCCAGTGGGGCATCGCACCCCGCGTTGGCGCCGCATGGCAACCAGGCTTCTTCCACAACAAGGTCGTGATCCGCGCCGGCGGCGGCATGTACTACGACCGCGGCGAGCTCTTCAGCTACTTCTCGCCCGGCTACGCGATCGGAACCGTCACCGGCGGCCCGTTTGGCGTGAACCAGCAACTGCCCTTCGTCAACGTCACCACTTGCCCAATCGCGACGCAATGGCTCTACAAGGACTACATTCCCACCTGCGGTGGTAGCGACGCGGAAGGAAACCTCGAAAATCCCTATGGCACGAGTCCCCTGCCACCTCCGAACAATCCCAAAGCATCGGACCTGAACGCCTACCTGCCGAATGCGAACGAGATCGTCAACGAGTACGGACAGCCGGTTTCGCTCGGCGTTTACAACCGCGGCAACAAGCTTCCCTACACAATGAATTACGTCTTCGACGTTCAGTGGCAGCCGCGCAACGACGTTGCTCTTGACATCGGCTACGTGGGCAATCGCGGACGTCACCAGGTAATTCCAGTGCCCTTCAACCAGCCGACGATTGCATCTCCCACAAGCCCAACGCTGGCGGGCGGACCCTTCCAACAGAACTACAGCTACGGCTACAACGTTTTGGGCGCAAATCTCGATGACGGTTCGCCCTATCTCTACAACTACGAAGGCGGCAACGTCGACCTGCGCGTTCCTTATATCGGATATGCGGCCGAATCGATCTCCTATACCGCCGCAGGCGTGAATGCCTACGACGCGCTGCAGGTGCATCTCGACAAGCGGATGAGCCACGGCATCCAGCTGGGGCTCTCCTATACCTACTCGCATACGCTCGACGAGCAGAGCGGACTGGGCCTCTTCTACAACGGCAACAATCCGCTCAACCTGCACGAGGCATACGGCTCGGCCGACTTTGACCGTACGCATGTTCTGAACTTCAACTACGTCTTCAGGATCCCTGACACGGCACGGCAGTCGTCGTTAGTAGGCAAAGTCGTGAACGGATGGTCGCTGATCGGACTGACCATTCTGCAAAGCGGCCAGCCATACAGCATCATCGACTTCACCGGCGCTATCGGCAGCATCTACTACTCCACGGCCAACGGCATTACCAACCCGATCGTTCCACTGGCGAAAAGCTGCACGGCAAAGCAGGCGATGACCGGCTCTTCGGGCGCGTGGACGCCGGCGGGCGGCAAGCCAGCGCTCGATCCCGCCTGCTTCACACTGCCGCTGCTGCCTGCCGGTGGTCTGGGCGGCGCGATTCCCTCCTCAGATCCTTTTGAGAGCGGATTTACCACCGGCCAGCGCAACATCTTCCGCCAGTCAGCCCAGCGGCGCGCCGATGCCTCCCTGATCAAAACCTTGAGCCTGAAGGAAAAGTACAACTTCAAATACACATTTGATGTGTACAACCTCACCAACACCACGAGCCTCGATGTCCCCGGCAACGAAGTCTCGCAAAACCAGGGCTATAACCCATTTCCGACCGCGGGCATGACGCCACTGCCCACCGGCTGCGACGCCAAAGGCAGCCAGACCAACACCAGCTTCTACAACTGCCCGGGTGGCCTGGGCATCGTAACGCACACGATTGGCAGCCCGCGGCAGATTCAGATGTCGCTTGCGTTCACTTTCTAACCCACGGTCGCACACAAAAGAAGGCGGTTCCGGCAATTCGGAGCCGCCTTTCTTATCGCACTGCAATCTACTCAACGGCGCACTCGACGATGCAGGCGCGTGTCTGCAAGCTGTTAGATCTGCGAGCAGTTGAGCGGGCTCAGCACGAGGTTGGTGATGTTCGAGAC
>JBATYG010000611.1:0-2140 GCA_049673945.1 Occallatibacter sp. | reverse complement strand
GGGGGCTCTGAACGAGGCCCGCCTCTATCTGCAAAAGCCCTACAAGCGGCCCGAGAGCGATTAGCCCCACCAGGCGGCCCTTCCCCACAAATGCAAACGGCCAGCCACTGGGCTGGCCGTTTTTGCTTTAGCTTCTGCTGAACGTCATGGCTTGGCCGGCGCCTGCGTCGAAGCCGTGAGGATCTGAATCTTGACCGGCGCCACGCCCGAGCGGATCATGCCCAGTTTTGCGGCCGCAGCATATGACAGGTCCATGATGCGGTCGTTGTAGAGCAGCCCGCGATCTGTGATGCGCACAATCACCGAGCGGTGGTTGCGCAGGTTAACCACCCGTACCAGGCTGCCGAAGGGCAGCGTCGGGTGACAGGCCGTCATCGCATTCATGTCGAAGGTTTCGCCACTCGCGGTCTTGCGGCCGTGAAACACCGATCCATACCAAGAGGCAAAGCCATGCAGCAGGTGAGCTGGAACTTTCCGCTCCGCTTGAATGTCCTCGGTGAACACCGGTGTGGGACGCACCACCGGAGCGGGAGCTGCCGCCGCCGTCGGCCTGGACAGAACCGCATCCGCCAGCACCGTTCGCGTGGGAAGCGTAACGAAGGTGCCGCCCAGCGCGACGCCGGAGACCACCATCAGCAGCCAAAGCTGCCAGGTTGGTCGCTGGTTCACGTTGTTCGCGTTTCGTGTCATAAGCATCTCTTCATTTTACCGGCTCGAGGCCAGTAACCTCAAATTTTCGAAAGAGTTACGGGCAAGAAGCGGCGTCTTGCTGCGACGGAATGCGGCATCAGCGTGCCCGGTAAGTCTCTCGCTAAAGACAACTTAGGGAAACTACGACAAATTCGGCAACGTCGAATGGGTAGACCGGATGGAGCCGTCAGCGGGAAAAATCAACGAGACTCGCGGTCTAAGAGCTGAGCCTGATATCTGAGCCTATGATCTGAGCCGGCAGCGGGCAGGCTCAACCGGCCGTCCCTCGCCAACTTCGAAAGGCTACCATCCCGCGGAGAAAATGCCTAGAATCGTTTGCCGGCTTGTATGCGTCCTAAAGTAAGCCGCAGAGATTACTTCAAGGAGATCGCCGGGCCATGAAATCCCGCTCTGTTCGCTTGCTAAGTCTATTGTTTGCGGCATCTTGCCTGATTCTCGACTCCGCCTCCTGGGGCGCTGCGCCCACCCAGGCTGCCGCGCACACTCCCGGTCAGGGGCCGGTCCCGCAAGCCGTCCTCGCAGCCAAAAGCGTCTTCCTCTCAAATGGAGGGGCCGACAGCGGCCTCTTCCCCGAGCCCTTCAGCGGCGACCAGAGCCGCCCGTATGCCCAGTTTTACTCCGCCCTCAAGGCCAGCGGACAATTCAAGCTGGCCGATGACCCCGCGGACGCCGATCTGGTGCTCGAGCTGCGGCTGATCGCGCCGGCAGGCCCAACGCGCGCCAGCAAGCCGTATGGCGCCGCCGACCCGCTGCCGGAGTTCCGGCTCATCATCTACGACCGCAAGAGCCACTACGTTCTATGGACCCTGAACGAATCGATCCAGCTTGCTTTCCAGCAGAGGACCCACGACCGCAACTTCGATGATGCGCTGAAGCTTCTCTTCGACGACCTGCTCAAAATTGCAGGCAAGCACACACCGCAAACGCGCTGACCGAAATGGGATGGGCCGGAGCTTGCCGCGCCGATTGCGGATTAATGCGCTGAGATCGCTAGCCTCGACTATGTGGACCAGCCTTTTTGGACACCGCAAGGAGAGGCATATGCTGCTAAGCGCAGAAGGAATTGAGCTCTTGAAGACAGCCGAGGGATTTCGAAGCCGCACTTATCTCGACGTGGCGGGGAAGGCAACGATCGGGTACGGCCATCTGCTGGGCGCACACGAAGCCTTTCTCGGCGAAATCACCGCGGCGCAGGCTGAAGCGCTGCTCGCCGCGGACGTTGCCCAGGCCGAGCAGTCCGTTGCGCGGCTGGTGAAGGTTCCGCTAACGCAGGGGCAATTTGATGCGCTCGTCGATTTCACTTTCAACCTCGGCGCCGAACGGCTGCGGGCCTCCACGCTGCTGTTAAAGCTGAACTCTGGCGACTACGGCACTGCGGCGGAGGAACTTCTGCGCTGGGATCACGCCGGAGCTGTGGAAGTGGCCGGCC
>JBATYG010000610.1:0-4239 GCA_049673945.1 Occallatibacter sp. | reverse complement strand
CTTCGGCCGTCGGAGGCCGCTTCGACTGGCCCCTCGCCTCCGCGCCCCACCCCCCAGGCCAGCACAGCCACTGCGACAATTGCGAAGTTCCTTCGCCGAACACCTTGCGCTGTCATTGTTGCTCCCTATCGCTTCGCCAGTTCTACGCGTCGGTTCTTTGCCCGGCCTTCTTCGGTGGAGTTATCCGCATGCATGGGCAGGCCGCACAAATGCATGGGGCGCAGACGCGCCTCGAATCCCGCTGGAGCGAAACCGATGCAAAGCAGTTTCACGATCCCGCAATTCGTTGTCAATAGGAAAGGGCTTTCGCGTCGCCTCTACGTCAGCGCGCGGTCCAAGTGTACATAGCCGCCATCCACCACGAGCTGCTGCCCGGTCGTATGCGCGGACTGCGTTGGCGAGAGCAGAAACACCGTTGCCGCTGCGATCTCCGAGGCAAGCGTCATCCGCTTTCCGAGCGGAATATTGTCGGTGATCCGCTTCAGCTCCACCTCTGGATCGCCCAGCGCATCCAGCCACCTGCGATACAGCGGCGTCATCACCTCGGCCGGCAGCACCGCATTCACGCGGATGTTGCACTCGAGCAACTCCGCCGCCCACTCGCGCGTCAGCGCAAGCTGCGCGCCCTTGCTCGCCGCATAACCCGATGTATTCCCCTGCCCGGTCAACGCAACCTTCGAGCTGATGTTCACAATCGCGCCCTGCGTCCTCTTGATGCCCTCGAGCGCATAGTGCGCCACGGCGAAATAATGAACCAGGTTCCTGTTCAGGCTTTCCACAAAGCCTTCGACGCTCCCCTTTTCGAGGCCCACGCCGTCATTCACACCCGCGTTGTTCACCAGGCCGTAAACATCGCCAAAGCGTTCGTGAACTTCGTCCATCGCGGCCTTGCAGCGCGCCGTGTCTTCGAGGTTCGCTTCGATCAGCACGCAGTTGGCGCCCGTATCCTCCATCTCGTACATGAAGGCCTGCACGTTCTCCGAGCGCCGGCTCAGAATCACCACCCGCGCGCCCTCCGCAATACACGCCCGCGTGATTCCTGCGCCAATGCCCGCGCCGCCGCCCGTCACCACGATCAGTTTGTCGTTGAGCCCCAGATCCATGCTTTCTCTCCCGGCCTATCCAATTCCCGCCAGCACCAGCATCCGCGGCTCAGTCATCTCGTCGATCGCGCTCCGTACGCCCTCGCGTCCCAGCCCCGAGTCCTTCACGCCGCCATACGGCATCGGATCCAGCCGCCAGCTTGGCGTGTCACCCACGATCAGCGCACCCACTTCCAACTCGCGAAACGCCGTCAGAATCCGCCCCGCATCCCGCGTCAGCAACCCCGCCTGCAATCCATACTTCGAGTGATTCACCGCGGCCAGCGCTTCCTCAAAATCTTCGTACGGCTCAATCACCACGACCGGCCCGAAGATCTCCTCGTCGCGCACCTTCATGCCCGGCTGCGTCGCCGTCAGAATCGTCGGCGCCATAAACGATCCGGTGCGTTCGCCCCCGATCACCAGCTTGGCTCCCGCGCCCACGGCCTCTTTTACCCACGCTTCTACGCGCTCCGCGTCGCTTATCCGAATCAGCGGACTCACCTCCGTCGCCTCGTCCTCCGGGCCGCCCGCCGCCATCTTCTCCGCGTGCTCCACCACCTTCCACACAAACGACTGGAAGACCCGCCGCTCCGCAAAGACGCGCTGAACGCTGATGCACGATTGCCCCGCATACCCGAATGCCGCATGCGCCGTCCGCTTCGCCGCGTCTTCCAGATCCGGCCAGTCGCTGTGCACAATCAGCGCCGCGTTGCCGCCCAGTTCCAGCAGCACGCGCTTGCGCCCCGAGCGCGCCTTCAGCTGCCAGCCCACCTTCGCTGACCCCGTAAAGCTGACCAGCTTGATGCGGTCTTCCTTCTCCGCCAGCCAACCGGTGTCTGCATCCGCCAGCGGCAGCACCGCCAGCGCCTCCTCGGGCCAACCGGCTTTCAGAATCACCTCGCCCAGCGCCAGCGCGGTAAACGGCGTCTGCGGCGAAGGCTTCACAATCACCGGGCATCCCGCAGCCAGCGCAGGAGCCACCTTGTGCGCCACCAGGTTCAGCGGAAAATTAAACGGGGTAATCGCCAGCACCGGGCCCACCGGGAAGCGCTGCACGAGTCCCCAGCGATTCTCGTTGCCCTCGGCCAGATCCAGGGGAATCGTCTCCCCGCCCAGCCGCACCGCCTCTTCCGCCGCGGTCTTGAACGTGAGCACCGCGCGATCCACCTCGGTGCGCGCCAGGCGCAGCGGTTTGCCCGCCTCCGTCACAATCAGCTTTGCGAAGCGCTCCTTCTGCTCAATCAGGGCGCCGGCGATGTCCTCAAGAATCTCCCTGCGCTTCCACCGCGGCAGAGCGCGTGTGCGTCGCAAACTGGCCACCGCATGATGCACGGCCTGGCGCGCGTCGGCGCGCGTCGCCACCGTCACGCGGCCCACCAGTCCCTGGTCCCACGGCGAACGCACTTCCATCCCTTCGCCGTCCCGCCATTCCTTGCCGCATAGCAGAAATCCCGTTTGCGTTCCCGGACGCATCTTCATGCACACCCGCTCCTTGCCATCCTGCACACGATGTTACTAGGGCGGGTGCAGGGTACGTGGTTCGCAGGAACCTGGAAGAGCTTATTGCAATGGAATCGTCGCTGCGATTTCCGCCCGGGCGATAGTCGCAAGGGGCTCTTGCTTTCCATGCGAAGCCGATACCGGCCCCAGCAGCCACTGGATGCACATTGACACAGCAAGCGAAGTTGCCGCACTGATCAAGCCGAAGACGAGCTGTGAAAGCGGCGACTGGGCCAGGCTCAGAAACGGCGCTCTCACGATCCCGTTAAACAGGAAAAGCGGGAGGGAGTACTCACCGAGCAGCTGCAGTAGCCGGCTGCCCCTCAGGGTCGGGCGAAGCTTCAGGTAGCAGAAAAGCATCACAATGAGAGCCGCTGGAAACGTGAACAGCCAAAGCCCTCGGTAGGCGCTTCCAAGCACCAGCACAACCAGCGCTGGGAACGCGCTCCACACGTTCAGCCGGATCGGAAAACGTGCCGCTGCAATGCCCAGGCACAAAACGGGCATGCGCCCGATTGGCGTCTCAAGCAAATCAATCTGCCAGCGTTCCAGGGGTGGATTCACAAGGTAAGTAGCAATCACAGCTAAGAGCGCAAGCACGAGCAGGCCGCGCCCGCCAAACTTCATCGTGAATCGGCGCATCAACGGCCAGATTGCATAGAACTGGATAATGAAGGGAATAAACCACCACGGCCCCACCGGCGGCAGCTTGTATCCCGGCAGGATGTTTGAGAGCCCGGCAAGCATCAGAATGAATTCGAGGCCTCTTTGCCGCAGGATCGATACCAGCCCCGCATCGACACTCACCAGTGCGATCCAGCTCAGCATCGCCAGCCCAAAAATCGGGTACAGCTTCCTGACCCTGGATAACATGAACTCGGCCCAGCTCGAACCGTCATCCCAATGGCTCTTCGCCAGGCCGTAGGCCGACAGAAAGATGAAAATCTGTACGCCGAAGTGGCCCCAGAAGGAAAAAACTGCCTGGATCGCCAGCGAAGGATCCTTGACTGTCGCCAGAAACGCCCAGAAGCGACTCGGATCGAAAGTGAATTCATTCTGGTGAGCCCGGCTGATTGGATGAAAGTAGTTGTGAAAGACGATCGCGGCAATCGCAATACCTTTCAGCGCGGCGGTATCCCTCTTGTCGAACTCAACTTGCATCAATCGGGCCCTCTGAGATTTACCCAGCCAAGACTCAAGTTTAGCCTTCGCGATACCCTGTCAAGCATTCGGCGCTCAAAAAGGACTCCCCGCCGGTACCCACAAACAATGAATCGGCGGCTCCGGCATACCGGGCTCACGCCCGCTTCGCCTGGGTACTTGTCTCACAGTTGTCTGCTCAGCTGGCCGCGGCAATCGCACGCCGCCCTCACGATACACTTCCCCTATGATCCATGACGGCAGGAAGCGCAAGCTTCCATTTGACCCCGCGGAGGCGCTCGCGCATCTGAAGAAGAACGACCCGAAGCTGGGCGCGCTGATCGAGCGCGTCGGCGCATTCGCCCTCAGGCTCGATCAATCGCCATCGCCCTTCGAATCCTTGTTCGAAGCAATCCTCTACCAGCAGTTGCACGGGAAGGCAGCCGCCACCATCCACCGCCGCGTGCGCGAATACTTCGGGGGCGATCCCACGCCGCCGCAACTGCTCTCCGTT
>JBATYG010000609.1:0-19795 GCA_049673945.1 Occallatibacter sp. | reverse complement strand
GGCCTGGATTTGTCCTTCATGCGACAGAAATGAGTTTCAGCGCACCATGCTCTGGAAGAGCGTCGACTGCAGCAGGCTGTGGAACTCCGAGTCGGTAGTGGCGAAGTGTACCTGGAGCTGGCCCGCGTTGGAAGTAATGTCAGTAGATGCCAACGCCGCCTTTTCTGAATCCGATCCGCTCATCTTGCGATAGACCACTGCTGCATTCAACAGCGATGAAACCGTCGCCGCGGCGAAGGAATCGCCGGTCGCGATGGTGAGGTCAAACTTCACGCCGTGCTGAAAGTTCATGGTGTACCAGGAGCCTTGCAGGCGCTTGCGCACAGAATCGAAGTCGGCCACTGAGCCGGCTTCGCCCAGAATCTGCCGCATCATTGTCTGCGTGCCCTTCTCATCGAGAATGCTCCACAGGGGCTCGGACTCGACGGTGCGCATCGCGTCCATGATGGGGCCGTTGGTGAGCACGTTCGGCGAGAGGCCATCGCGCGAGTCGAGCGCCTGTTTCACCGCCGTGCTGCTGCCGAAAACCATGGTGGACGGGTCGATGAAGCTGAGCACCATACCGGTTTTGCCCATCGGATAGATCCGGTTCGAGCGAACCACGGTCGGCTTCACGCGCGCCTTGCGGAAGTTCGCAACCAGCCCATCGATGTCAAACTGACCCTGCGCAATACCGACCGTCTCAATCTCATCGGCTGACCCATTGACGCGATAGAGCGCAAACGCCAGACTGTCAACGTCATGGTTGTCGTTGATCCCGGACTTGCGCAGCGCATCGTCGAACTGCTTGAGATCGGGTGGCATTACCTTGTCGCGCAACTGCATTGCCGAATCCGAGTTCTGCATCGCCCGGTAATCGACCATCACGAGCTGCTGAATATCCCGCGGCAGCGCAGCGCGCGCATCCCCTGACAACTGTGCCGCCGACGCCGAAACGGCCAGCGCGACCAATGCGGCCGAAACCGCAAACCGCATGCAATACCTGAACAAATTAATCCCTCCGGGAGTGCAGCTTTCACGCATCTTTTTGATCAGACGCGGCTTACAGCATTGCGTGAGCCTCACAAAATGGCGCAGAGCACTGCAATCCTTCCCTTTTATTGTATCCTCGGCTCAGTTTCCGTTGGAGCACCTTTCGCCGTCCGGCAGGTTACTTATCTCCCGGCCAAACCAGCGGAGATTCCAGACGATTCTCCAGAATCTTGTTGAGCGGATCGAATTCAGTTAATTGACGCATCCACTCGCTTTCGCGCTCACACGCCGCCTCGGGAATGAGGCCGACAACTTCACCCTCGACTGGCGCCGCCTTGTGCCGCAGCGCCAGCCGGGAAACCGTGCCGTAGACCTGAGAGATCGGCGTCTTCTCGAAGTCCGAGATATTCAGAAGCAACTGCGCGCGCCCGTGGACGAGCACACCCAGCGCCTTCACGCCCTTCAGTCCGCCTGAAGCTGCACGGATCTCGCGGGCGATGGCACGCACAATCGCGACATCGGTTGAGTCGAAATAGAGATTGTAAGCAACCAGGAACTTGCGCGCGCCCACTGCGCAGGCGCCGGCAGTCGGGTGCAGCCCGGGGCCACCCAGGTCGGGGCGGCGCGTCACCTCTTTGCGCACGACGTCGCGCAGGCCCTCAAACTGCCCGCTGCGAATGTTGTCGAGATTGGCGCGGTCAGGGCGTGCGGCCGCTGCCTCGTAGAAGTAGACCGGAACGCCGAAGCGCTGCCATATCTCAAGCCCGGCCTGCCGTGCCAGCATGACGCACTGTTCAAGCTTGATGCCCGTGATGGGCACGAAGGGCACAACATCGGCTGCGCCGATGCGGGGATGCAGACCCTCCTGCCGCGCCACGTCCTGCCGAGTGAGATCGATCAGCTCCGCGGCCTTGCCCGCTCCGCGTACAGCAGATTCGAGCACCGCTTTGGGAGGGCCGGCAATCGTCACCACGGAACGATTGTGGTCCGCATCCATCGACAGGTCGAGCAGGCGCACTCCCTCAACGCGCATCGCGGCCACAATGGCCTCGACCCGGCGCACATCTCTGCCCTCAGAGAAATTGGGAACGCACTCGACGACTGCGGAAGAGTTCTTCATTTCCAGAATGTGTAGCCCACTTGTATCTGGACGCTGGCATTGACGCCAGGGTTACGATCACCGAGCGACGCCGAAGAAATATGCACGCCGTTCACACCCAGATCAATCGACCGCCGGGACTTGAGAAAGTAGTGAACGCCGACGCCGCCCTGCGGCGAAAAATTCCACACCGACGTGCCGCCGGGATCGCCGTGGGGCACCAGCACATCTGGCGGAAACTTGTGCGTGGTGTAGACCAGGCCGCCTGCAGCCTGGAACCATGGCTGAATGCGCTTTGCATGCGTCAGAAAATTCCAGCGGAAGATCACCGGGGTGATGCTGGCGCCGGTGAACGTGCCGCCGCCCACCGGCTGCGTGTATACCTGGCCTTCGTAGAGGAAGGTCTGCTCGTGCGGCGCCGGCGTGTAGGCCTGCCAGAAGGGCAGTACGTTGCCTGCGTACTCAAATTGCCCGCTGAAGATGCCTGCGTGCACAACGGGCGTAATCACCTTGCCCAGTTCAGCCCCGGCGAAGAAGAACTTGAAGTCTGACCGCTCTCCTACGCCGGTACCCCAGTTGGCGATCGCCCCCACGTGCCAGCTTCGCGCCTCGCGAGCCTCTGCTACCGGAGAGGTGGAGAGAGTGGCTAACGGCGCTAAGCCAACTGAATTGACCGCCGAACCGCTCACGGGCGCCTGTGCCCGTGCAACAACGCCCGCAATCAGAAACAACAAGACAACCTTCAGTCTTACCGTCAACCTTCGCTTCCCTTCCGCGTGCCAACCGTGCATGTCATAAAGAAGGCCGCCACATCCGGGCGGCCTTTGGTCTCAGAATTTTGAAACTTTTCAGCCGGCGACCTGTTCCATTTGTTCGGCGTCCATATCGAAGTTCGAATAGACGTTCTGGGTGTCGTCGAAGTCCTCAAGCGCTTCGAGCAGCCGCAGCATCTGGCCGACCGCCGGACCTTCGAGTTTAGTGTAGGTCGAGGCAATCATCGTCACCTCGCTCATCACCGTGGGAATCTTCGCGTCCTTCACGGCCGTCAGCACAGCCTCATACGCCGAGGGATCGGTGATGATCTCCCAGGTGTCGCCTTCATCGCTCAGATCTTCGCCGCCGTGCTCGAGCACGATGTTCATCAGCGCTTCTTCCTCGGCAGCGGACTTCTCAACGGCGATCACGCCCTTTTTCGAGAACATGAACCGCACCGAACCGGTTTCGCCGAGGTTGCCGCCGTTCTTTGCCAGAATATGTCGGATCTCGCTCACCGTGCGATTGCGGTTATCCGTGGTGACGTCGACAATCACCGCCACGCCGCCCGGGCCGTAGCCCTCGAACGAGATCTCCTCATAGATCGCGCCCGGCAGTTCGCCCGTGCCGCGCTGGATGGCGCGCTTGATGTTGTCCTGCGGCATGTTCTCTGCCTTCGCCGCCAGAATCGCCGTGCGCAGCCGCGGATTGCCGTCAGGGTCGCCGCCGGAGCGCGCCGCGATAGTGATTTCCTTGATCAGGCGTGTAAAAGCCTTGCCGCGCTTCGCGTCCAGCGCGCCCTTCTTGTGCTTGATTGTGGCCCATTTCGAGTGGCCGGACATGAGAACCTCAGTCTTGGTGAAATGCCGGCGCGTGAACACACCCGCCCTTGGCAGTATAGCATCGGGGAAGCTTCTAACTGGCGATAAGCGGGGCCGCTCCAGGCTGGAAAAAGCAGGCCGGCCAACGCAATACTTAAGGCTTAGGTATCTGAAAGATAGCTTTGAAACAGCCCGATCAACCAACGGCAGTGGCTGCCCTAACTCCAGCCGCAGGTGCGGCATCCCGACGAATTCTCTTCGTGACCATGGGCTCGCTGGGCGACCTGCATCCGTGTATCGGGCTGGCATTGGAATTGCAACGCCGCGGCCATCACGTCACCATCGCAACAACGGAGTTCTACCGCTCGAAAGTCGAAGAACTCTCGCTCGCTTTCAAACCGCTCCGCCCTGATTTCAATCCCACCGATGGCGAGACGATTGCGAAATGCCAGAACATCCGGCGCGGTCCGGAAGTCCTGATCCGGGAACTCGTCCTTCCTCACCTGAACGACAACTATGCCGATCTGCTGGATGCCGCCTCCAATGCCGACCTGATGCTCGCCGGAGAGCTTTTGTATGCAGCTCCACTGGTGGCGGAGAAGCTTTCACTGCCATGGGCTTCGATCATTCTGTCGCCATGCTCGTTCTTCTCCGCTCATGACCCTTCTCTTATGGTGAATGTGCCCGCGCTCTATCGCCTGCGCAAAGCAGGACCATTTGTGAATCGAGCGATGTTGCACTTCGGCATCCTCGCAACAAATCACTGGTGGGGTCCCATCCGCAAGCTGCGCCGCGCTGAAGGCCTCGGTCGCGCGCGCAACCCCCTGGTCACCGACAAATTTTCGCCACACCTCGTCCTGGCGCTCTTCTCGCACGGTCTGGCGACGGCACAGCCTGACTGGCCCTCATCGGCCGCGCAACCCGGCTTTATTTTTTATGACAGCGCTCGTCGTGCCTCGCCGCATGCGGAGGCGTTGCTGGATTTTCTCGCGGCGGGCGATCCACCGATCGTCTTCACGCAAGGATCCACGGCCGTACACGATGCCGGCAGCTTTTACGAGGTCAGTGCCGAAGCCGCGAAACAGATCGGCAGGCGAGCCGTGCTGATCGGCGCAAACCCTTCGCAGAGATTTCAGCGCCCGGATCTGTTCGCTGTTCCCTACGCACCCTATTCCGATGTCTTTCCGAAAGCTTCAGTCATCGTGCATCAGGGCGGCTCAGGCACCACTGGGCAGGCAATGCGCGCGGGGCGGCCCATGCTCTTTGTTCCTTACGGATGGGACCAGCCCGACAACGCGGCGCGCATCGAACGCACCGGGGCGGCGCTGAGTGTGTCGAGAGAACATTACACTGTTGAAGCGGCCACCCGGCTGCTCAACCATCTGCTCTCCGATTCGAGCTTCGCGCAGAACGCTGCAAGGTTGGCGAGGCAGGTAGCGCGCGAGGACGGAACGACGACCGCCTGCGATGCGATCGAAGAGGTACTCGCGCGTGAACACCGTCGGTTGTGAACCTGCCTCGCCCACTGTGGCTGCACGCGAGGCAGGCCAGCTCGGCCTTAAAACGAGAGGCGCGCGCTCAACTGAATCTCTCTGCCCGGCGACGAAACCTCTGTGATGCTTCCGAAACTGGAAGTGTTCACGAAGCGGTTAGGGGTGCCGAGATTCGTATGATTGAGCGCATTGAAGAATTCACCACGAATCTCGAAGATTGCCTTTTCAGCCACGCTGAAATCGCGTGCGACCCCAATATCCATTGTCTGCATGCCAGGACCGTAGACATTGTTGCGGCCCGCGTCTCCGTAGGTATAAGCAGGCGGCGCGGAAAACGCGGCCGGATTGAACCACGTTGTTGCGTTTTTGGTTCCCGAGCCAAAGACATTCTCCTCGGTGCGATTGGCGCGAATCGGGTTCTCGCCCACCACGGTTCCAGCGTTGGCTGTGTCGCCAAAGACTGAGATCGTCATCGGGAATCCGGTCTGTATCTGATAGACCATCGTGCCCTGCCAATCGCGGGTCAGCGCCCGGGTGAGATTGTTCCGGTTGTAGGGCGTGGGAGTATAGACGACGCTGAGCGCGAAACGCTGGCGAACATCGCAACTGGCGCCCTTCTCCGCTTTGAGGTCATCGTTGTTCTGCGGAGTGGCTGCCTCGAACATTGGCGAACGGAAGTCCGGCGCATTGTCCAGTGCCTTGGCGAAGGTGTAGTTCGCCAGGACGCTGAGACCACGAGCGTAGCGACGCCTGACGTTGACGTATCCCGCGTCATACCAACTCTGGGCTGTATTCTCGAGCAGGTTGGCAGTGCTGATGGGCTGCGCCGTACCGGAGACGATGACCCAGTCGGGGAAGGTCGTGTTGTCCACGAAGTTCATCCTCGGGAACGGGCGCCGTGGCTGAATCAGACCAGGGCCCGGCTGCGCGTTGTTGATGAGGTGAGCGCGCTGCAGATGGAAGCCGCCCGCGCCCAGGTAGCCGACTTCCAGCGTCGTCTGACCGCGCAACTGCTTTTCGAGCGATGTGCTCCACTGCTGAATGTACTGCGGAGGTGCGTGCAACTGAAGCGCGGTAAAGCTCACCACCGTTGTGCCGATCAGAGGCGCCGGAAAATTGAGGCTCGTAATGGTAGGCAGGTACGGATCGCTCTGCGACGTCTGAGGGAAAACAAGCGGCACATTGTGGCGCTGATTGCACCAGGTATTCATGTCAACCGGCGTATAGAAGAGCCCGTAAGCGGCGTGAAAGACGAGGCCGAGTCGGGGAATGCTCTGCGCCAGGCCAAGGCGAGGCGCGAAGCGCTTCCTGTTCGCATACATAAGGCCTTTTGGATAGCCATTCTGCCCCCCGATGAAAATCTGCGGCGCACCGCCATCGGTCATCGCCAGGTTGGTGTTGGCGTAGTCAATATCGACCAGAGGGCTCATGTACTCATAGCGCAGCCCGTAGTTGAGGGTCGTCGTGTTCGTCAGGCGCCAGGTATCCTGCGCATATCCGTTGATCGACCATTGACGCAATTGCATCTTGGGAGTGCCCGAGGTTTGCGCTTGCCGCGCCGCCGGCAGCCCGAGAAGGAAGCTTGCGAGGGGAGATCCGGTGCTGCCGTCGTTGAGTGCGTACTGGGTGGTGTATCCGCTCGTGTACTGGTAATAGCCGCGCGACTGGACGTAGGCCCACATCGGCCAGATGAACCGTTGATAGGCGCCGCCGAACTTGGCGCTGTGGCGTCCGACCTGCCAGTTCAGCGAGTCGCGCCCTTCGATCAGCGTGCCCCAGACCTGCATGGGCGTGGCCAGCCAGTTGTCGCCAATGGGTGAATAACCCTGGACATTGAAATAGGGCGAACCCCATTGCCGGGGATAATCGACCAGGCCGGTAATGCCAAGTTCATCGACGATATCGTTCTTGTATGCGCTCTCGGTGGTATGGGTCATCGCCAGCCGTGACACTGCAACCGACGCCGAGTTCAAAAGGTTCGGCGTGATCACTCGATTCCAGGCCAGAATTCCCTGCTGCGCAAGATTGTCGTGATAGACGCCAAATCCCGGCAGGCCTTGCGGCATAAAGCCGCCTTCGGCTCCCACTGAGTAACGGGCCAATGCCGTGTCTCCGTTGGCGAAGCTATGATCGATGCGCACGGTTCCCTGATCGTTGGACATTCGCTCATTACGCATGTCCATATAGTTGTTGGCGTCGTTGCCAGCGCCCACAACCGTCGGCTGGCCCATCATCGTTGAACTCCCCATGTCCATCGTGTTGGGCGCGGGCGTGTATTTGTTCAAGATGATCGAGGCAGCCCCGGTAAGGCGATCAGGCGGAATGACGTTGGGCACCCCGTTATAGGAGAACTGCTCGCGGATGTACTGTGGATTCGTCTTGCTGACCGGCAGGCTTGGATTGTAGGCCGGATTAGGCTGTGTCGAGTTAGGGTCGTATATAGCGACGCCGCTCTGGCTGAAATCGCCCTGCGCCTCTTCCGGCGTCGGCACGGTGTCCACCATCACGTCCGTCTGCACATGGCGCAGTCCCTCATAGTTCAAGAAGAAGAACGTCTTGCCCACACGAGGAATGGGGCCGCCGAGCGCCGCTCCAAAGTTGTTCTGTACCAGGAAATTAGAGGTGCCCATTTGATTAAAGGAATGGGCATCGAGTGCACCGTTGCGGAGATACTCGTAGACCGCGCCATGTAATTTGGTGGTGCCCGATCGACTGACGATATTGATCTGACCGCCTCCAGCCCCGCCCATGTCGGCCGAGTAGCTGCCCGTCTGAACCTGGAATTCCTGCACCGCGTCCGGGGAAGGAGAAAAATTCTGCGCGTTGAAAGTCGGGTCTGTATTTGTAGCGCCGTCGAGAAGAAAGTAGTTGGCGTTCGGACGGCTTCCTCCGATGCTGACGGCCGACCTCTGCCCCGGTCTCCAGTAAAGAGCATTCATATCGCCTGTGGCGGCGCCATGGCTGATATGCGCGCCCGGAACTGTCAAAACGAGATCGATCAGCATGCGTCCATTGAGTGGGAGCGACTTGACAGACCTCTGCTCCACTACCTCGCCGACGCTCGTGTCCTGCGTCTTGAGCAACTCGCCGGATGCTTCAACAGTGACGCTCTGCGAGTCGCTTCCCAGGGTCAGTTGCATATCAAGAGTGGCCACCTGCCCCACTTCAAGACTAACCACTTCGGAAGTCTGCTTGAATCCGCGGCTGTTCACCGTCAATGTGTATGAGCCCGGTTGCAGCGCGGCGATCTGGTAGATGCCGGCCGAATCCGAAACTGCTTCTCGTTGGGTGCCGGTATCGTTTGCCATTGCGGTTACGCGCGCTCCGGGCACCGGACGATGTTCCGGGTCAAGGACCGATCCGCTCACGGTCGCATAGTTACTTTGGCCGGAGGCGGCGCCAACTGTGGCAAGGCACACGAGGAGCGAGAATATCCTGCGCATTCACTGGTTCTCCTAAAAGATAGATCGGCGGTTCTTCTGGCCCCTTGTGCGTATCGAGCTGTTTCGTGTCTGTGAGGCGGGCTCAACTACTTTCCGGTAGGGGATACCAAGGAAACACTACGGCCACACCGCACGCAGTGTCTTCGCTCAATGGTTGTACTGTGCTCTCAGCCGATAGGATGAGCTACGCATCCTCAAATCATCCGAGATAAAAGTCCACCCGGCCCGCTTGTCAGGCCTCGTTAATGCCAGTAGCGGCATTTTGTGGGATCTTCACTCGGAGGTATTGCACGATGTCGGCGTGAACCCGATGCGCAGGCCAATGCCGCCAGGCTGCTCTCCGGCAGCATCCAGCATCATCGAGAAACCAAACGCGGACGCTCTATCAACGGGGAAGGGCTGCAATGGGCATCATCGGGAAAACCATCTCCGTCTTCTAACCCACGAGCTCGAGGGCGCGAATCGTCTCTTTGCGCACAGTCAGGCGCTCGACGAGGTCTTCGCGGACCGCGTACCCGCGGCCGGCCGCAACTGGAACGGTGATTTCACCCTGCGCCGATACCGTGACTTCCGGCTCGATGATGTCTTCTTTCCAGTAACGGGCCGAGGCCGAGACATCGCCGGGCAGCGAGAAGTTCTCAAGCGACGAGAGCGCGATATTGTGCGAGCGGCCGATGCCTGCCTCAAGCATGCCGCCACACCACACAGGAATGCCGCGCTCCTGCGCTGCGTTGTGTACGGCGATTGCTTCGGAGAATCCGCTGACGCGGCCAAGCTTGATGTTGATGATCTTGCACGACTCCATCTCGATCGCCGCCAGCGCATCGCGCCGGTTGCGGATCGACTCATCGAGACAGATCGAAGTAGCAAGCTGCTTCTGCAGCATCGAGTGGTAGTAGAAGTCGTCATACCACAGAGGCTGCTCGATCATCAGCAGGTCGAAGGCGTCAAAGGTAACCAGATGGTTGGCGTCGCGCAGGCTGTAGGCCGAGTTGGCGTCGCAGCTCAGCGTAATCTCGGGCCAGCGCCTGCGCACCTCTTCAAAAACCTTCACATCCCAGCCCGGCTTGCACTTGAGCTTGATGCGCCGATAGCCTGCCGCCAGTTCCCTCTCAATAATTGTCAGCAGTTCAGGAAGCGTGGGCTGGATGCCAAGCGAAACGCCGCAGGGAATCGTCTCCCGCACGCCGCCCAGCAACTTCGCCAATGAGATTCCGTCACGCTGCGCCTCGAGATCCCAGATCGCATTTTCAAGCGTCGCCTTCGCCATGGGATTGCCGCGCACGCGGTGAAAGATGCGCGGGCATTCGCCGCCATGCTCTGCTGGCGCGGCTGCCAGCATGGGCCCCAGTTCGTTCAGAATCACCTGCCACGCCGTCTCGGTCGATTCAGCCGAGAAGAAAGGCCGCTCGCCGGCAGTGCATTCGCCCCAGCCGATCAGGCCCTCCGCGCGAACCTCGGCAAGCACGATGCGTCGGTCGCGGGTGACGCCGAAGCTCGTTTCAAACGGCCGAATCAGCGGCAGATGTATCTCACGAAGAATAATGGCGTCGATTTTCATAAATTCTGCGTCCCTGGCAGATCAACATCGATCAGGCGTTGCTTACTCAAAACCAGCCGCTTCCGGCAATCCCAGTTCGAAGGTGCCGTTGCCATCTTCATCCCGCGCGTAGCCCACCACGGCAAGACCCCGCGCGAATGCCTGCTGAAACTGGCTGCGGTTCTCCAGTTGCACCTCAACGGCCCGGCTACGGTCGTTGTCAGAGGCTTTCCATTGATAAATCACCGCGGGAACCCGAATATGCTCCTGAATCTCTGATGCGGGCACGGGCCGGCCGTCGAGAATCGCCTGCACGCGCGGTGAATCCAGATGCCACTCGGCCACAAGGCGGTCAGTAGGCAACCCACCCTGAAGTCGAGAAGAGGATACACCATAGAAATCCACGGCATACCGGCGGACCAATGCACCCAGCTTGGCGATATTGAGATACGAGTTCTTGATTTCCAGCGGATCGAAGGTCCACTCCATCAGCCGCAAACCGCGCTCAAGCGCCTCGCGCCGCTGCTCCAGCTTGAGCTTCGCGCCCAGGCCCTGGTTACGATATGCATCGCGTACAGCCAGCATGTGCGAGTGCACATAAGGCTTCGGCTCGCCATCGCCGGTTTTCACGCCCGGCAGTGACATCGCAAAGCCGATCAGCGACTCAGGTCCACCCTGCGCCGAGGCGCCCGGCAACGACGTATCAAATGCGCCGATCACCTGCCCGCCGATTTTCTGCCCCACGAGAAACGCCTTCCGCGGAATGATGTCGCTGGGATCGTAGCCCCACGTCTCCACCTGCATCTGCACGCAGGCTTCGAGCTCGTCATGCCCTTTGCAGCTTCGGATCACAATCATCCTTCAGGCTCCGTCGTGACGATTCCCGGTGCCGCAGCCAGCTTCCGCTTGGCCTCAGCCCACAATGCTTCAAGCTCATTGGGCGACAGGTCTTCGAGCGGATGCGGCGAAGCCAGCTCCATCTCTCGAAAGCGTTGCCTGAACCGCTGATTGCAGCCCCGCAGCGCCGTCTCGGCATCGACGCCCAGATGCCTGCCCAGGTTCACCACCGTGAAGAGCATGTCGCCCAGTTCCGCTTCCACGGCATGCGCACGCGCCGGATCGTTGGACTCGGCTTCGGCGCGCAGCTCCGAGGTTTCCTCGGCAAGCTTGGGCAACAGGTGCTGCCAGTGCGGCCAGTCAAAGCCGGATTTCGCAGCCTTCGCGCCGAGCTTCGCGGCCTCGGCAAGCGCAGGCATTGCACGCTGCACTTTATCAAGCCTGGAATCCGAAGGCTTAGCTGCATGCAATGCCTCCGCCTTTTTGATCTCCTCCCAGCTGCGCAGCACCGCAGCCGCCGAGCCCTGCACCTCGGCATCCACCGTGGCGTTGTTGCCTGCCGCGCGCGACGCCTCGTCGCCGAAGACGTGGGGATGCCGTCGGATCAGCTTTCGGTTCAGGTGATCCAGCACATCGGCAATCGTGAAGTGCCCTTCGTTCGCCGCCATCTCCGCGTAGAAGAGCACCTGCAACAGCAGATCGCCCAGTTCTTCGGCCAGATGCGGAAAGTCGCGGCGCTCGATCGCGTCAAAAACTTCGTAAGTTTCTTCAAGGGTGTATTTGCGAATGCTGTCGAAGGTCTGCTCGCGATCCCACGGGCAGCCGCCGGGCGCGCGCAGCCGCGCCATGATCGCCGCCGATTCCTCAAAGCCCGCCGCCGCCTGCGCCGGATCGGTGACGAGCGCGGGGGCCGAAGCCGATAACGAGAGGTGTGGACTGTCAGCGTCGTGTGCAGCGCCCATTGGTCACAGTGTAACCGAGGGCGAGCGTTGCGGCCCCGCGCTGCGTCTCCCTCCCGCTGCGTCTTCCTCCCCAGATGCCGCTAGACAACCGCAAGGAACCGTATACTCGACCTCGCACATGTTTCGCATTCTTGTCACCACCCTGGCAGCGCTGGCGGGCCTCGCCTTCGGCAGCTTTCTCAACGTATGCCTCGCACGCTGGCCGGCGGGCGAAAGCATCGTGAAGCCGCGCTCGCACTGCCGCGCCTGCAACCGCACGCTGGCCTGGTGGGAATACGTGCCGCTGTTGAGCTGGCTCGCGCTTCGCGGGCGCTGCCGCACCTGCGGCGCACCCATCAGCTTGCGCTATCCGCTGGTGGAGTTGCTTGTCGCAGCGTTATGGGGCATTGCATGCAGCCACCTCTGGCCCGCGCTCGTCGATTCGCCCGCACCCCTCGCGGTGCTGACCGATCTGATCGGCCTGCTGGCTCTGCTGTGGCTTCTCGTCGCGCTTGGGGCCCTCGATGCTGAACACTTTTGGTTGCCGAACAAGCTCACCGTGCCGGGAATCCTTCTCGGCCTCGCCTTCACCAGCGCGCACGAATCGTTTAGCGATCACTTCGACACAGCCGCAAAACCTCTGCGCGCGCTGCTCGGCGGCATCGTCGCAGCCCTCGTCGCCGCCGGCATCATCCTGCTTATCCGCTGGGTCTACTGGCTGCTGCGCCGGCAGGAAGGCATTGGGATGGGCGACG
The DNA here is from genome assembly GCA_049673945.1 of Occallatibacter sp. Taxonomy (GTDB): domain Bacteria; phylum Acidobacteriota; class Terriglobia; order Terriglobales; family Acidobacteriaceae; genus Telmatobacter. The sequence continues at coordinate 7,141 of JBATYG010000609.1, read as the reverse complement.
CAAAGCTGATGGCGATGCTCGGCGCATGGCTCGGGCTACCCGGCGCGCTGCTGGCTTTTGGGATTGGCATGGTGCTCGGCGCAATCTTCGCGCTGCTCGTGCTCGCTCGTCCGCGCCGGGCCTCCGAGTCCTGGGCGACAACCAGGCTGCCTCTCGGCACATTCCTCTCGATCGGGGGCGTCGTCAGCGCGCTGTGGGGGCCGCAGCTTGTTGCCGCGTATCTGCGCTGGTCGGGTCTCGCCTGATTTCCTGTTGGCCTGATTCCCTGCTACTGCTTTGCGGGAGCATTCGCTGAGACGGCGCGCACGCTTGCCATCTCAGGCTCTTTCAGAATCTTCTTCGCATCTTTTCCATGCTTGCTGTCGGGGTCGTACTCAATCAATTTCTGATAATGCGCCTTGGCATCGGGCAGATTCCCCAGGTGCCGCTCGGCCTCGGCCAGGCCCCAGTAGACGTCGGGATTCTCGGGGTCAAGCACCAGCGCGGACTCAAAACGCGAAAGCGCGGCCTTCCAGTTCTTCTGGTCGAGATAGTAACTGCCGACCCTCTCGTCTTCCTTTGCGCCTTCGTGGTGTTCCACCGGCACATCGGCATCATCCTTGCCATGTTTGCCGGGCTTGCCGGTGTCGGGAGGTGCCTTCATCAATTCGTCAAGACCGGAACTGCTCGAGCTTGAGCTGCCTCCGCTGCCCTCGCCCTGCATCTCATCGGGACTGCGCACCGGATCGCCCTCGGCATTCGGCAGCGCGACGGTACCGGCGTCATCCGGCACCGGCAGCGCAGGCGTTCCCGGCGAATCGGCGTTGGGCATCACCGGAACTGAATTCGTATCCTCCGGAAAGGGATTTGTATCCGGTTTCGGCTTCGCCCCGCTTTGGCTTTGCGCGGGCTGACTCTGCGGTTGGCCCTGCTGCTGCGCTTGCTGCGAGCTGCCAGCCGACTGCGACGGCGCAATGGCCGCCAACCCCGGCAGCGCACCGAGCCCCACCAACATCGCAACCAGCACCGCAAGCGAAAAAAACCGCCTCATCTCTATCCCAGCCACCCTTCGGCGCCCAACCACCCATCGGCACGTTTGCACGCCCTCTTTCAATGTAATGTTAGGATGCGGTGCATGCGGCGCTCAAGTCGCCCCGGAGAAACCGTCATCTTCTATGGGACTTATCATTCGTTCATCTGCCATCCACGCTGCAGGCTGCTACACCACCACTGCCATCCGCAAAGGCGACCGCGTCGCCGAATACACCGGCCCCCGCATGAGCAAGGCCGAAGCCGACGCGCGCTATGAGCATCTGCCCATCACCTATCTCTTTGGACTCGGGGACGGCTCGGTGGTCATCGACGGCCATTGCACCGCCATGTTCATCAACCATAGCTGCGACCCGAATTGCCAAACCGAGGAAGTCCGCGGCCGCGTGTGGATCAGGGCCATCCGCAAGATCGCGCCCGGTGAAGAGATCACTTACGATTACTGCCTCTACGACGGAGATGGCGAAGACGCCACCTGCAACTGCGGCGCCACGAAATGCCGCGGCACGATGTACAGCAAAGAGGAAGTGCGCCGGCAAAAAAGAATCGAAAAGAAGGCTACCCCTAAACCACAGAAAAAGGTTGGTGGCAAGATTCCCTCAGGCAGCGCTGTGAAGAAACGTAAACGGGTAAAGGCGTAAAATCAAAACGTCGTGAAAGAGGAATCGCAACTTCCGGCTCTCACGCCAAGCCAGATCGAGGTGCTTCGGCGCTACGCCCTGTTCGAAGCGGGAATCGGCGAGGTCCGCGAAGCGCTCAGCGGGATTTACGAGCTTGATCTGCGCCACGACAGCCGCGCGGCCAGCGGATCTTTCCGCGTCCCCGAGCCCGGCATCGTCATCACCCGCGAACACATTGCCAACGCGCTCGAACGACGGCGCTTCGATCTTGTTTCTGAGCGCGATCTTGCCGAATGGGCCTCCATCCTGCTCTCGAACGACGCCTACATTCTCGACCCCGGTGACGAAGACCTCATCGCCGACTGGCTCAACGATATAAGCGCGCTGCTCGGCGCGCGGTGACGCGAGCCATCTCAAATTCCTCCGCGCGTTCGAATTGTTTTCCACTCTCAGGCCGCTTCACCCCGGAACGATACAATCCATGCTGGGCTGTTTCGAAATCGACTTCTTCCCGCGGGAGTGATGCAGCATGGGTTATCAGGTTCTGGCCAGAAAATATCGTCCGCAGCGCTTTGCCGACGTAGCCGGCCAGGATCATGTAACCCGCACGCTGCTGAACGCGCTCGCGCAGAACCGCACCGCCCACGGCTACATCTTTTCCGGCCATCGCGGCATCGGCAAAACCACCATTGCGCGCATCCTGGCCATGGCGCTCAACTGTCGCACCGCGATCGGCACGCCTGAGCGCCCAACGGCCGAGCCTTGCGGCGTCTGCGATTCCTGCAAGGAAGTGCGCGCCGGCAACGCCGTCGACGTGATCGAGATCGACGCCGCCACCAATCGCGGTATCGACGAGATTCGGGAGTTGCGCGACGCGGCCCGCTATGCGCCGGCGCGCGACCGCTACAAGATCTACATCCTCGACGAAGCACACCAGATCACCGAAGCAGCCTTCAATGCGCTGCTCAAGACCCTCGAGGAGCCGCCGGCCCACGTCATCTTCATGATGGCGACCACCGAGCCTGAAAACATTCCGCAGACGATTCGTTCGCGCTGCCAGCACTTCAGCTTTCATGCCGTCAAGTTCGACGACATCCTCGCGCAGCTCAGGATGATCGCGACCGAAGAAAACGTCGAAGCCGAGGACGCCGCCCTCGCACTGCTCGCCGAAGCCGGCGACGGCTCCATGCGGGATGCGCTCTCGATCATGGACCAGGCCATCGCGTCGGCTCCGGTTGAAGGCGACAAGCCCGTTCTTGCCGCGGCGCAGATTCGCGAGCTGATGGGTTCGGTTCCGAATGCCGTCTTCGAGCGGCTGCTCGAAGCTGTCGCCTCTGGCCAGAGCGCCGGGCTCATGGAGCAACTAAACCTGCTGCTCAATGCGGGGCACAGCCCGTCGTCGCTGGCGCGGCAGATGGTGCGCTACCTGCGCAACGCGCTCATGGCGAAGCTTGATGGCGAGCAGACGGAGCTGCTGCAGATCTCCGCTGACGAACGCGCCCGCGCAACCCGAACCGCAATGCTCTTCACAGAAGAGGACCTGACGCGCAATCTGCAGATCGTGCTGCGCACCTTCGACGATCTCAACTTCCGCCAGGAGCAGCGCTTTCATCTCGAGCTCGGCCTGCTCAAGCTCATCCACGCGCAGCGCCTCTTGCCCCTCGAAGAACTGCTGAGTGGCGTAGCCGGTGGCAGCGGCGCGCGCCACGCTGCCGGCGCTCCGGTTACACGTCCGGCCCCGCCTGCCCCACGCGCGTCTTCCTCCGTGTCTTCGCCAGCGGCAACGGTGCCGGGAACGGTGCCGGCGCACTCGCCTTTTGGCGGCGGCTCTCTCTCCGGCTCCGGCTCTCTGTCCGGCTCGGCTCAAAGCCCGTCCCCAACCTCGTCTCAAAGCGCGTCCCCAGCAAGGACGAGCGGCGAACTCCGCACAGCGGTTGCCGAAGCCGCGATTGAAACACCTTCGGCCCAGTTGACGCCGTTTCCCGCCGCCTCCGCGCCCGTTTCCGGCTTCGCCGAAACCATCACCGAGGGCGCGCTGGCCAAGGCGCCGGCAGTCGAATCTTCCTCCGGCGAGCCGCCTGATCCCGAGGTGCTACGCCAGCAGGTCTGCGCGGCGCTCGCTGCGGGCGGCCACGTTTCTGCTTCCCAATTGTTCAGCACCGGCAAGTGGGAAATCGATGGCGCGGGCCTGCGCATTGAGGTAGCCGGCCTCGGCAAGAAGATGCTCGCCCTCACAGTGAATCCCACCGCGGAAAAGATCATTCGCCAGGAGCTCCAGCGTCTCGGCGCACCTTCGCGCTTCCTCGTGGTTCCCGGCGAAGGAGGCGGCCCTGTTACCGCAACGTCGGCGGCCGCGCCCGCAGGCAGCGTCAACGACGCCGCGCTCAATGATCCGCTCGTGCAGCGGGCCCGCGAAATCTTCAATGCCGAGGTGCGCAGTGTGGTCGATCTGCGCGTCAAATAGCCAGACGACGTTGCGGTTCATCAGGAGGCAGACGATGTTCAACCCGCTCAAACTTCAGGAGGCGCTTTCTCAGGCAACCCAGATGCAAGAGGAAGTGCAGCGCAAGCTCGCGCAGACGGTGGTCGAAGGCACCGCGGGCGGCGGCGCTGTGAGCGCGACGATGAACGGCAAGAAGCAGCTTCTCAGGATCCACATCGACCCTGCCGCGGTCACGAGCCTCAGCGGTGAAAAAGCCGATGTCGAAATGCTTGAAGACCTGATCGTCGCCGCCGTTAACGACGCTGGCCGCAAAGCTGATGAAGCAATCCAGACGAGCATGCAGGGCATACTCGGTGGGCTCAATCTGCCGGGGCTTGGATAGCCAGGAGACAGGGAGGTTCGCGCGTGTCACGTTTTGCCGAGCCCATGGCGCGGCTGATTGAAGAGCTGAAGAAGCTGCCCGGCGTCGGCACCAAGACCGCTCAGCGCTATGCCTTCCACATTCTGCGTTCTCAGGACGACGATGCCGCGGCACTGGCCGAAGCCGTGCGCGCCCTCAAGTCGAGCCTGCGCCTCTGCTCGATCTGCAACAACATCACCGACGTTGACCCCTGCGTCTTCTGCCTGAGCCCCACGCGCAACCAGCGGCTTATCTGCGTCGTCGAAGAGCCCACTAACATCGACGCCGTCGAGCGCACGCGCGGCTATAACGGCGTCTACCACGTGTTGCACGGAACCCTCTCGCCGCTGCATGGCGTCGGCCCCGATCAGTTGCGCACAGGCACGCTGCTCGCTCGCGTCGAGCGCGGTGATGTGGACGAAGTGATTCTGGCTACCAGCCCCACGCTCGAAGGCGAGGCCACGGCAAGTTGGCTAGCCGGCGCTCTGCGCGAATTTCAAGCCCGCGTGACGCGCATCGCCACCGGCGTACCCGCCGGCAGCGACATCGAGTACGCAGACGAGGTCACCATGGCGCGCGCCCTCGAAGGACGCCGGGAGATGAAGCCGTAGAGACAGAAGCTGCAGGCAGGAACCGGAGCGGCCCTATGCCTGCAATTTGCTTAAGAGATCCTGAGGGTGGACGGGCTTGGCCAGAATTTCGAATTCGTAGCCTTTGGCGCGCGCTTTTTCCAGCAGGTCCGCAGTCGCGGCCTGGCCTGAAAACAGCAGAATCTTCACCGTCGGCAGAAGAGCACGAATCATGATTGCCGCATCGATTCCATTCAGATCGGCCATGATCACGTCGGTGATCAGCATGTCGGGCCTGAAGCTTGAGGCCGTTTCCACAGCCTTTTCGCCAGAATAGACGGCGCGCGCCTCAAAGCCGCTCTGGTTAAGGATCATGGCAAGCGTATCGGCGATGACACGTTCGTCGTCGACAACGAGTACTTTGGGTTTCTCGCGATTTTCGTGCATACTCTCCTAGACGCTGAATGTTGTCTTCGCGGTTGCTCTTGTCCGCCTTCTCGCCTGTGGATTGCGAGTGTCAGGGAAGGTTCTCATGCCGCGAACCAGATTCGCAACACATTTTCAGATCATACGCCTTGCCGGGGCGCATATCGCGCACTGAACCCTCAGCCCCGTGCAGCCGCCTTTTCTGCGCTCGGCCCTGTTCTGTAACGGCGGATGTATTGGCGGTCTGCGCCACGCATCTCGAGCAGCCTGACCGCAGCCGCGGGCATGGCAAATTAACCCGCCGGAAATCCGGCGTTTCTACACTTGCAGCAACGGTCCGGCCAAAACCGGTCTGGGGCGTCGACGGAGAAGGACGCATGCAGGAAACCACGCTTCAGCATCCGCAGCAGGCCGAGCCGATCATTCGCGCCGAAAAAATCGAGAAGTACTATTCGCAGCCCAGCGAAAACCGCATCCAGGTCATCTCCGCCACTGACCTGAGTATTGTCCCGGGCGAGATCGTCGCGCTGCTCGGGCCCTCGGGCTCCGGAAAATCCACGATGCTGCGCATGCTTACCGGCCTCTCGCGGCCCTCGGCTGGCAAAGTGTACTGGCATGGCCGGCCCATCTCTGAAACCGAGATCAATGTTGCCATCGTTTTCCAGAGCTTCGCGCTTTTTCCCTGGCTCACCGTGCTTGAAAACGTCGAAGCGCCCCTGCAGGCCCGCGGCGTTGACGCCGCCGAGCGCCGCGAACGCAGCAAGAAGATGCTCGACACCGTGGGACTCGACGGTTTCGAATCCGCCTATCCCAAGGAGCTCTCCGGCGGCATGCGCCAGCGTGTCGGTTTCGCGCGCGCGCTCGTCGTCGAGCCCGAAGTGCTCTTCATGGACGAGCCCTTCTCTGCCCTCGACGTGCTTACCGCGGAGAACCTGCGCAGCGAACTGCTCGAGCTCTGGGCGAAGAAGACTATGCCCACGCAATCGGTCTTCATCGTCACCCACAACATCGAAGAGGCCGTGCTGCTGGCAGATCGCATCATCGTCCTCGGCCGCAACCCAGGGCACATCCGCACCGACTTCAAGGTGCAGCTCGCGCAGCCGCGCGACCGCAAATCAGAGCCCTTCACCCAGCTTGTCGACTACATCTACAAGGTGCTCACGCGCCCCGACGTGCTGCCTGAGGCGCCCGATCAGCACCTCGGCACGCGCATCCGCGACCAGCGCCAGATGCGCTATCAGATGCTGCCGCACGCGCGCCCCGGCGGCATCGCCGGCCTGCTTGAGCTCCTGCTCGACAAAGGGGGACGCGACGACATCTACCGCCTTGCCGACGATCTCGCGTTTGAAATCGACGACCTGCTGCCCATCGTCGACGCCGCGCAGCTTCTCGGCTTCCTCAAGGTGGAAGAAGGTGACGCCAGCATCACCGAGCATGGCGCTGAATTCGCCAACTCCGAAATCCTGCGCCAGAAAGAGCTCTTCCGCGACGCCGCAATGGAAAACGTTCTGCTGCTGCGGCAGATTCGGCGCGCCATCGAAGCCAAATCCGACCACACCGTTTCCGAAGCTTTCTTCCTCGACATGATTGACGAGCAGTTCAGCGAAGAAGAGTCGCGGCGCCAGATGGAAACCGCCATCACCTGGGGCCGCTA
>JBATYG010000608.1:0-5098 GCA_049673945.1 Occallatibacter sp. | reverse complement strand
CCTCGTGCTCTGGGGCCTCTCGCTGATCCTTGAATTCCTCGCGCTCGTGATTCTCCGTCGCAAAGAACCGCTGCTGCCGCGCCCCTTTCGCATCCCCGGGCCTGACTGGGTGCCCATCCTCCTCGGCATCTGCCCCACGGCTCTCACGATCTACGCGCTCTGGGTCTCGCGCACTGACAAGGTCGCGGGCATCTCCGCCTTCGCCTTCGCCATGGCGATCGCCGCGCTCGGCCTCCCGCTCTACCTGCTCGCCAGAATCTCGCAGCGCAAACGACTGGCCCGCTAAGCCGGCACGGCGTCGCGCGCCGCCAGCGCCAGCGCCATCGTCAGCGTGAGCACCGTAATGTCGTCTTCCTGCCCAAAGCTCAGCGCCGCACGCGCAATCTCGTCGGCAGATCGCGTCGAAAGAGCGCCAGTCCGCTCGAATCCGAAAAGCTCCCCCGCCACGGAGCGCGCCTCAATTACCCCATCGGAGACAAAGGTCAGCGCTTCACCAGCGGCCAGCTGCAGAGTGCAGGCTGTGTATTCCGTTGCGGGAACAATCCCCAGGGGTAGGCTCCCCGCCGTTGTCACTTCCACGCCGTCACGAAAGGGATTGAGATGGCCCGCGTTGGCAAGGATCATCTCGCCATTCGGCTGGATATCCACGCAGAGACACGTGGCGAAACCGCCGATCTGCACGCGGCACAGCACGCGGTTCAGATGCGACAGCAGCTCCACCGGTCCATCCGCATCGCGTTCCTCCGCAGCGCCCAGCAACAGCGCCGCAGCCATGGCCGCGGCAGCACCCTTGCCGCTCACGTCGCCCAGCAGAATGCGCTGCCGCCCGCCTGGCAGAACGCGGCAGAGATAAAAATCGCCGCCCACCTCGCGCATCGGATGAAACGCAACCTTGATCTGCAGTCCGGGCGCGGTGTCGATGTGCGCCGGCGCAAGCAGGCGCTGAATCGCCGAGGCCGCCTGCAGCTCGCCCGCCAGCGTCGCCCGTTCCTGCGTGATCTGTCGCTGCTCGCGAAAAAGCAGCGCCACCAGCGCGGCCACAACACACACCGTTGCAACCCCGCGCATATTGAGAAAGGCGTCGCTCCAGCCCGCATACAGATTGGGAATCCCGGGCAATTGCAGGGCCGTCGCTTCCAGCAGAAACCACGCCACATCGCTCGCGCTCCACAGCAGGCACAGCACCGCGAGCGGCCGTATGCGGCGTTTGATCGATGCGTAAGGCCAGAACGCCACAAAGGGCAGCGCTGAGATCGCCACATAGGTGATGAACGAAAAGATCCGGAACGAGGAAATCACCCCGGCGCTGCAAGATGCTGCCACGTGAACGATGCCGAACGAGTCGAGGGCAGTCGGCAGAAGATTAAACGTGGCGACTCCGAGAATCGTCCACGCAAACGCCGGCACCCGTCCCCGCGCCAGCATGAAGCTGAAAGGAGCAATCGACAGAATCGCCATCAGATCGCCGGCGAACATGATCGCCAGGCTCAGAAACAGCGGGTAGGATGCGCCTGTCGAAGCCGCCAGTTCGTTGAGGCGCAGGGCACTCAACCCTGCCGCGGCCATGGCAAGAAAGAGAATCGCCGTGCGCGAGCGATCGAGAAAATACAAGGCGAGCAGCGGAAAGCTCAGCACGCCCACAATTCCGTAGCACACCGCCGTAAAAAAACGTCCCGACGCGGCCGACAGAACTTCCCGCGCGCGCAGATCGTCCAGCAGTTGGCGCTCGCCCGCATGCATTTCGAGCGGCACAGCGATTCCGCGCTGCACCGCACCCGGCATGAACAGCACACCGCGGTCCAGCACACGCAGCGCGATCACCGCCCGCCCCGCCTGCACATCGGCAGGCGCAATCGAATAGGAACGGCTCGCATTGAGGCTCACATTGCCCGTGCTGAAGTTGCCAAAGGTGGCAAGCTCCCTGCCGTTGAGATACAGCGTGTAGGGCGAGTAGAGGCGGACCTGCAGCGCCGGATGCGCTGCCGCCGTCAGCCCGTCTGTCTGCACATGGCAGCGAACCCAGAGATACGAGGGCGTCGCGGCAGAGCGCCACTCAGGGTAGGGAAGCCAGCCCGTCTCGTCGAGGTCCGGCGCGGCCCACGCCGCATTGTCGCCCGCGCGGTAGATACAATCCTTCGGCTGCACAGAGACGATGCTCTGCGCAGGCACAGCCAACGGCGCGGCGATCAGCAGCAGAAAAGCCAGTCTATGCATACACGGCGCATGCGCGCTTCAGTACGAGTGGAGAAGTGGCCCGATACGGCGGTTCAGGACTGCAGTTCAGGGCTGCATGACCCCGGCCCTGCGCGCCCTATATTTCGATACACCTAGCATACCGGGGCCATTCGGCCAGGGCTTGAGAATCCCGCATTGAACATAAGGCAACTCACTCCGTATCATCGACACTCAATGACCATCTTCAGCACGGCGCACCTCACCCGTACCCGGCAACGTCTCTTCGCCAATTGGATCCTGCAAGTCGCTCTCGTCCTTCTTCTCGCAGCCGCGCAGGCCCACGCCCAGGGTGAGTATGTCGATTACGTCGATCCCACCATCGGCAACGTGGGAATCCTCCTCGTGCCCACGCGCCCCGCCGTCTATCTGCCCAACAGCATGGTGCGCGTCTACCCCATGCGCGACGATGCGCTCGAAGACCGCATCCATTCCTTCCCCCTCACCATCAGCTCGCACCGCGTCGGTGAATTATTCAGCATCATGCCCGGCGACGGAAGCCCGTCCGCCTATGACCAGGAGACGACCACACCCTATTACTACGCCGCGCGCTTCAGCCCATCGGGCATCATGGCCGAGTTCACTGCGACCGAGCGCTGCGGCTTCTTCCGCTTCATCTTTCCCGGTGGCAAAGCCGCGCTCGTCCTCGCCAATCGCATCGCCGGCGCGATGCAGTTAGAGGGCCGCACCGTGGTCACCGGCGAAGAGCGATTCGACGGCATGGCAGCTTATGTCTACGGCGAGTTCAGCGCGCCGGTCAACGCCGCAGCTTCGGCCCAGGGCGATCTGCAGAGCCTTGCCATCACGGCCAACACCGCAACCCTCGACTTTCGCTACGGCATCTCCTTCATCAGCATCGAGCAGGCCCACAGAAACCTCGATCACGAAATTGCCGCGGCCGACTTCGACGCCGTAAAGACCGCCGCGAAAAAACGCTGGAACGAAACCCTTGGGCGCATCCAGGTTGAAGGCGGCACCGACGCTCAGCGCCGAGTCTTCTATACCGCGCTCTATCGCGCCTCCGAGCGCATGATCAATATCACTGAAGATGGCCGATACTACAGCGCCTTCGATCACAAGGTGCACACCGACAGCCGCCCCTTCTATGTCGACAACTGGCTCTGGGACACCTTTCGCGCCCTCGAGCCGCTGCAGACCATCCTCAATCCGGAGATGCAGGCCGACAAGCTGCAGTCCTACGTGCGCATGTATCAGCAGAGCGGCATCATGCCCACCTTCGCGATTCTCACCGGCCCTTACGCCTGCATGAACGGCAATCACGCCGCGCCGTGGTTCGCCGACGCATGGTTCAAGGGCATCCGCAACTTCGATCTGCCCGCAGCCTACGAAGGGCTTCGCAAGCGCTCGCTCGACAGCACTCTGCTGCCATGGCGCCTCGGTCCCAAAACCCCTCTCGACGATTTCTACGCCGATCATGGCTACATGCCGGCGCTCCGACTCGGAGAAAAGGAAACCGTGCCCGAGGTGCATCCCTTTGAGAAGCGTCAGCCCGTCCCCGTCACTCTCGGCAACAGCTTCGACGACTGGGAGATTGCGCACCTGGCGCGCGTCTTGAACAAGCCCGGTGACGAACAGCTCTTCCTCAAGCGCGCCGCAAACTACCGCAAGCTCTTTCGCGCCGAGAAAGCCCTCATGTGGCCGAAAGATGACACCGGCGCCTGGATCGAGCCGATGGATCCGAAGTTCGGTGGCGGCATGGGCGGGCGCGATTACTATGACGAGAACAACGGCTACACCTATACCTGGGACGTCGCCCACGACTACGCGGGTCTCATCGCGCTCATGGGCGGAACGCAAAAGGCCGAGGCCAATCTCGATCAGCTCTTTCGTGAGCCACTCGGCCGGTCAAAGTACGAGTTTCAGGCGAAGTTTCCCGATTCAACCTCGATGGTCGGCCAGTTCTCCATGGGCAACGAGCCCAGCTTCGCCATTCCCTATATCTACAACCGCCTCGGCGCGCCGTGGAAATCGCAGGAGCGCGTGCGTATGCTCCTCGATGCCTTCTTCACCGATACGCTCACCGGCATCCCCGGCGACGAAGATGGCGGCGGCATGAGCGCCTTTGCCGTCTTCTCCATGATGGGCTTCTACCCCGTCACGCCAGGCATCCCCGTCTACGACATCGTCAGCCCTGTCTTTGAAAAGATCACCATCCACCTGCGCAACGGCAAAGACTTCGTCATCGACGCCCACGGCGCCTCCAGGCAGAACAAGTACGTCGAGAAAGTCGTGCTCAACGGCCAGACTCTCAACCGCCTCTGGTTTCGGCACGCGGATCTCGCGCAGGGTGGCCGGCTCGAGCTCACCATGGGTGACACGCCGAACAGGCAGCTCGGCGCCAGCCCCGAGACCTTCCCACCCGACTCGCTGAACGTGCAGCCCGAGGCCTACCAGTAGGCTTCACACATCCGACCTCGACAGCCTGATACGCTTCGCGATACTCCTCGCCCTCGGTTGGCACCGCATCCGCTCCGGATGCTATCGTGAGCGCAATGCCGCTGGTAACCACAACTGAGTCCGGCGTCCCGATCGCGGGGCCCAGCGCCACGCTCATCTACGACGACTGGTATCCCGCGCTGCGCACCGGCACGCTCCGCAAAGGCAAGCTCGCGACCGCTATGCTCCTCGGCATCCCGCTGGTGATCGGAAGAAAAAAAAGCGGGGAACTCTTCGCCATGCGCGACTCCTGCCCCCACCGCGGCATCCCCTTGAGCGTTGGCTGGTTTGACGGCCACCGCGTCACCTGCCGCTACCACGGGTGGGAGTTCGAGCCATGCAGCGGACAGTGCGAGCTCATTCCCTCGCTCACCAGCGCAGACCATCTCGACGCGACAAGGATCTACGC
>JBATYG010000607.1:0-8708 GCA_049673945.1 Occallatibacter sp. | reverse complement strand
TCTCGACTTCCGGCGGCTAGAACTTGTTTGGCAATTGAGCGGTCAAGAAATTGAAAGTATCTCGACTGGGGAACTCCATCACTGTTGAGAAAACCAAGATCCTTCAGAATCCCAATAAAGAGACGATCATTTGTTGAGGTAAAGCCAAGATTTTCTAGGAATTTTAGTGAAAATCGCTCAGGGGGTTGCGCATCAAGCATTGCGTCGAAGTACGCTGGAATCGCATTAGGCTTTAGCGTGTAGCTCTCAGCCAGACTCACAATGATCACCAATCCGCTCTTTGAGCGTCCTTCCGGGAAGCTGTGTGATTCGTGGCTGAATTTTAAATGAGAATGCCCCGAGCTGCAGCCTGTGATCATCTGCGGTTATGCCTTTGGCGCATATTCCAATCCGCGAACGATAAAGGCTCTCAGCTGGCTTTCAGTTTCTTTTCCAACTCCGGCACGTAACTCGGCTGCGCATCGGGCTCCAGTTCCTGCGCAATGCCAAGCGCTGCCTGCCACGCGGCGTGGGCCTCGTCCTTGTTGCCCTTTGCAGCGGCGATATCGCCGAGCGCTGATTGGCTCATCAACTCGTGAGGGTCGATTGCCGCGCCTTCCCGCGCCATCGCCAGAGCATCGTCCATCTTGCCCTTCTGCAACAGCGTGTAGGCGAACATGGCGCGGCTCATGGCCGCTGCCTGCCGCAGGTCGAGATCCCCCCGATACACAAAGACAGCGTTGTCGATGACTTCATCCGGCTCCATCTTCTGGAAGGCGCCATAGGGACTCACCTTGCCGCTGGGCCACTCGCAGCCGCTCAGGTCGCCGGCGCTGATCAGTACCGCGCCATGCACGCGCGGAGGCGCAACTTCCACGCCGCCGAGCCAGAAGGTGTCGATATTGGGAAGATGATGGCAGGTGATGCCATAGGTTGCCGGGTCAATTTCGGGATAGGCGAAGTAGGCAAACCAGCACTCCACGCCGGGATTGCGGTCTTGCCACGCCTTGACCTGATAGAGCTGCTGGCCCCAATCCACATTCGCGTCGCTCAGCAGGTGGAGCGTGTTTTTTGCGCCGCCCCACGCCTCGTTCGCATACGCCAGGGGAGCGGGCATCACCGCCAGCGCAGAGACAACGTGCGCCGCCACCAGCACTAGCCCTGCCCACTTCCAGCCTTTGCTTTGCGCCGCCAGCGCGGCAATGCCGCCGCCCGCCAGCACGAACGCGAAGACATACACCGGCAATAGATGCCGCGCGCCAATGTCCATGCCTGCTGCCACCGCGATGCTGAAGTAGACTGCCATCGGAATCAGCACAAACGCGAGCTCACGCCCCTTGCGCAGTTTGCTGCTCACAATCGCAAAGCAGGTTACAGCCAGCAACCCCAGCAATCCCAGTGTCGTCTTGATCAGCACCACGACCGGGAAGTACCACCACACCGAGTGCGCGTACTGCCTGCCAAGCACAAAGGTGGGGTAGAACTGCGCCATACGCTTCACATCCACCAGCCCGATCAGGTACGACTCGGGCAGAAGATGCAGATGCGCGATCGCCAGCACAGCGCCGGCATTAAAGTGGCTCAGCGGCCTTACATACTCCTCGATCGACGAACTCATCGCCAGGCCCGCGGGCCGCGCTGCATACCTGAATCCATAGAACGCCCAGAGCACCGCCGCGCCGATCACCACAATTGCCGCGAATGCGCCCGTCAGCCGCAGCGCAATCTTACCCCGCGTCCCCTGCGGTGCGCGCAGGATCTCAAATCCAATCAGCAGCACGAGCATGGGCGCCAGCAGCACGCCCGAGTGCTTCGTGGCCAGCATCAGACCCGCGACAACTCCTGCAATCAACAGCCGCGCTACTGTTGGCTGCTTCACATACCGGTAGAAGGCATACACCGCGGCCAGAAAGAAGAGCGACACGCCAATATCCGTCGTTACCAGCGCTGAGTGCGCCAAAATATTTGGGTCGAAGACCACCAGCACCAGCGCCACCAGCGCCGCCGTGGTGCCAAACCACTCCCGCGTCGCGAAGAACACCATCAGCGACAGCCCCAGCGCCAGCAGTCCCGCGGCGAGCCGCATCTTCAGCACCATGCGCCCGCTCGCGCCGTCATTGCGCGCCAGCCAGTCGCGACCGTCCAGGTACGCTTCCATCTTGAAGTCCCGCCCCTGCAGCGGCGGCACCCAAAGCTTCGCGCCCGCCAGCGGCAAGACGGCCAGAAGCTTTGCCAGCGGCGGGTGCTCAGGGTTGAGCCCGTAGTCGCCCGTGTGCATCATCATGTAGCCAGAAAACATATGATTGCCTTCGTCAAAGGTCAGCGACTCCCGCCGGACCACGGAAACCACCAGCACTACCTGCACCAGCAGCAGCGCCGTCACGGCCACCCAAACCCATCGTCTGTTGTTCACTGGCAAATGAGCCCTCACAATTGCGATTTGCGTTGCGAGCCATTCTAGCCGCGGGCACACTCCCCGCGTCCTAAGTTTTGTAGGAGCCGTTCAGGTAGTGGGCCGTTCACCCTTTCCGGCGTGCGGGCGTAAACTGGAGCCTGCAAGTTATCAGACAAGACGGAATCCCGTTAAGCACTCGAATTTGTTGCTCATGGGTCATACACTGATGGTGCTCTCGATTCTTCGCGTGCTCCCTTTGGCGCGGATCGCAATAATCGTCGTTCTTGCAGCATCATTTCTCGCGACAGGCGCGGCGCGTCTGCACGCCGTAGAAGTGCGTGACCACAAAAAGTCCATTCCCGTCGAACGCGCGCACAAAAAGACGCGTCCGGCTAAGAAGCGTACTTCCGTGGCCGCTCCTCATCGCTCATCGCACGTCACAACGCGCCGCGTCAGGGCGCATCGTGCTGCCCGGCGCACGCGGTCGCGCGTTGTGCGCACTGGCGCGACCTCGTCCGCTCACGCGCACCATCGCGTCTATTACTACTCGACGCGTACGCACATCGACCGCGCCCACCGGGAAGAGATCGCAGCCCGGCCCCATGCGCGCCCGGTTGAAAGCGCATCGCTTGCCGATCCGGCGCCGGACTCTCTCACCGCAGCCTCCTCGACGCCGCAGCAGGCGGCCAACCGCATCGCAGCCCGCGATGCGTCGGTGCGTCATCCGTCTGTCGCTGTCGGAGCCGACGCTCCCGAGGCCTCCGCCGCCTCCCTCTTCGGCGGCAAGATCGTCGCCATGGCGCCGCTGAGGGGTTCGCTCGAATCCCTTGTTCGCCAGAACCAGCGCACGGACGCCGACAACCTCGAGCGCATTCTCAACGACGCCGATCTCCACGATCGCATCGCGCAGGGCGTCCTGGTTCCCGTTCCAACCTCGTCCGGTCTCACGGTCAATGCGGACCTGCCGGCAGACCGCCGCTACTGCCGTCCCTGGACGGCCAACTTTCTCACCGATCTTTCGAGGGCATACGATGCGCAGTTCCACAGCTCCCTCGAGGTAAGCTCCGCCGTGCGCACGGTGGAGTATCAGAAACACCTGATGCGCACCAATGGCAACGCCGCTCCTGCTGAGGGCGACATCGCCAGCCCGCACCTGACCGGCGCCACGATTGACATTGCCAAATCCGGCCTTACACGCCGTGAGCTCTACTGGATGCGGAACCGCCTCAACACACTGCAGTCGCAGGGCAAGATCGATGTTGAGGAAGAGTTCCACCAGGCCTGCTTCCACATCACCGTCTACCGGAGCTACGCGGGCGCCGGGGCTCCGCACAAACCGAAGAAGGACCCGACTGCGCCACCGGCGACGGACGACTCGGACGATACGCCGGCCGAGGTGGCCTCACACTAGGCCGCGCCAGCCCTCAAAATCATTTCGCCGCCGCACCGCACTTCCGCGGTACAATCGCGGGCGAACACAATTTCCTGTCGGTGCATCGATCCCGGCTGAGTCCGCAATGCCCGCTTTACCAGGGCGACCTCTATCGCGTACTTCGCTTACGTGTACCTTCACGCAAATCCTGTTCTTATGAGGCTGACGTATGAGCGACATTGAGATTCAATCGACAGATGGCCAGGCATCCGGGCTGACGCAGGGCCAGCGCGTTGGAGATATCTTCTCCGCACCCTCCAAGACCTTTGAAGACATCAAGCGCGGCAACAAAAGCTGGTGGCTGCCGTTCATCCTCATGGTGATCTTCGGCTATGTCTTCTTTGGCGTTGTCTCCTCGAAGATCGGCATGCAGCAGGTGATCGACAACCAGATCCACCTCAACCCGGCCCAGGAAGAGCAGCTGGCCCAGGCTCCGCCTGAGCGGCGCGAGATGACCCGAAAGGTCTCCCTCTACATCACCGAGGGCATCTTCATTGCGAATCCGCTCCTGGTGCTGGCGATCGTTGCCATCGGCTCGCTGGTGCTCATGGGCACCATCAATTTCGGCTTTGGTGGTCGCGCAAAGTTCGGCAGCGTCTTCGCCATGTGGATCTATGCCAGTCTTCCAGGCCTCATCAAGGTGATCCTCGGCACCATCGTGATCTTTGCCGGCACTGCGCCCGAGTCGTTCAATATCAAAAACTATGCGCCCACCAACCTGGGAGCATTCCTCAATCCGCTCGATACCAACAAGGCGCTCTATGCATTAGCCAGCTCGATCGACCTGATCACCATCTGGACCCTCATCCTGCTCGGGATGGGCGTTGCGATCGTCGCCGGCGTCAAGCGCTCTTCCGGTTACATTGCGGTCTTCGGATGGTGGGCAGTGATCGTCCTGATCGGGGTGGGCTGGGCAGCCGTCATGGGCTGAACGCGAAATCATCGGGGAAAACAAAACGGCGCGCATCGCAGGATGCGCGCCGTCCGCTTTTCTAATAGCTGAAAGCTAATAGCTAAAAGCTGTTCTTATTCCGTCCATCTCCGCATGATCAGCGTGGCATTGATTCCGCCGAAGCCAAAGGAATTCGAGAGCGCCACGTCAAAGCTGTGCGCGACGGGCTTATTGGGAACATAATCCAGGTTGCATTCCGTATCGGCCTCATCCAGGTTGGTCGTCGGCGGCAGCATCTGATTCTGCAGAGCAAGCGCGGTAATGCCCGCCTCCAGTCCTCCTGCGCCGCCCAGCAGGTGCCCGGTCATCGACTTTGTGCCGCTCACCTTCAGCGCGCCGCTGAGCGCGTGCTGGCCAAACACGAGTTCAATGGCCTTGGACTCGTTGCCGTCGCCGGCCGGTGTCGACGTGGCGTGGGCATTCACATAGCCCACTTCTTCCGGCGCAAGGCCCGCATCTTTCAGCGCCGCGCGCATGCTGCGCTGCGCGCCCAGGCCCTCAGGAGCGATGCCGGTCATGTGATACGCATCCGCGCTCATGCCGTAGCCGATGACTTCGGCCAGTATCTTCGCGCCGCGCTGCTTCGCGAATTCCAGCTCTTCCAGCACCAGGATGCCCGCGCCTTCGCCGATCACGAATCCATCGCGGTCTTTGTCGAAGGGCCGGCTCGCCCGCGTCGGCTCGTCATTGCGTGTCGAGAGCGCGCGCATCGCGGCGAATCCGCCTACTGAAAGCGGGGTTACGGCGGCCTCTGATCCGCCGGCGATCATTACATCCGCGTCGCCATGCAGAATCATCCGTACCGAGTCGCCAATGGAATTTGCCGATGTCGCACATGCCGTTGCCGTCGCTGAGATCGGTCCCTTGGCACCGTAGCGAATGCTCAATTGCCCCGCCGCCATGTTCACAATGGCCGCGGGAATAAAGAAAGGAGAGATCTTGCGCGGACCGCCCTGCAACAGGCTGGCATGTTCTCGCTCGATGATCTCGAATCCGCCGATGCCCGAGCCGATAAACACGCCCACCCGGTCCCCGATTTCCGGCGTGATGTTCAATCCGGCCTGGATAATGGCCTCGTGGGCCGCGGCGAAGGCAAAGTGAATAAAGCGCCCCATCTTGCGCGCTTCCTTCTTCTCCACAAAATTCAGCGGATCAAAGTTCTTCACTTCGGCGGCAAAGGTAACAGGATAGCCCGTGGTGTCGAAGCCTTGAATGGGGGCCATTCCGCTGGCCCCTGCCAGTAGCTGCCGCCACACCTCGGGTGCGGTATTGCCAACGCCGCATACCAGCCCAAGGCCGGTGATGACAACTCGACGATTCACCAGTTACTTGCCTTTCGCGGTCTTTTCGTTCTTCTCGATGTACTCGATCGCGTCCTTGACGGTCTTGATCTTCTCGGCGTCTTCGTCGGGGATCTCCAGATCGAACGCCTCTTCGAACTGCATTACCAGCTCCACCACGTCCAGCGAATCAGCGCCCAGGTCTTCCTGGAAGCTAGCTCCCGGCGTAACCTCAGCTTCGTCCACCTGCAATTGCTCGACGATGATCTGTTTCACCTTCTCTTCAACAGCCATGCGTGATTCTCCTCATACCCTTCAATGCTTCAGGTTCGCTTCGGAAGCTTCATTGCGTTGCCTTTGTGCCCCGCCAGCCTACAATACCGGCCCGCGACACACCAAAACAACCACTGCGCCCGCAAAATCTGCGCGTGGCCCCGAATCTCCAAGTCTACCGGGCGGGTCCCCCTAAGTAAAGAAAGCCCAGTGGA
Organism: Occallatibacter sp.; assembly: GCA_049673945.1. Taxonomy (GTDB): domain Bacteria; phylum Acidobacteriota; class Terriglobia; order Terriglobales; family Acidobacteriaceae; genus Telmatobacter. The sequence goes on along the minus strand of JBATYG010000607.1, from coordinate 2,182 downwards.
AATAAAATCAATCTCTTCCGCAGGGTTGCTGCTGTTGGTACACGAGCCCTTTGGGCATTTGCCGTGACCCCGCCGGGCGCACTCCGGAGCCGGAACTGCGCGCAGATTCTGCCCCGAAATGCACAGCGGAAAAGGGCGTACATTAGGCGAAGAGGAAATAGAACCAATGATGCAGGCTGTTGTTGCTGTTATCGCTCTTGTGGCGGGGGCAGTGCTGGGCTTCCTATTCCGTTCAAGCTCGGCAAAGAGCGAAAGGTCCATCTTCGATAAGACAGCGGCCGAACTCGACAGCGTCCGCGCGGAGTGTGAAAAGGCGAAAACAGAAGCTGCCGCCGGCGCGGGATTCGAGAAGCTGGCCCAGGAACGGCAAGTCACGATCGACCGCCTCATCGCGGAACGAGATGCTGCCCGTCAACAGGTTCAACTGAGCGAAGAGACGGCCCGCACCCATGCTGCCCTCATCAGCCAGCTCGAGGCGGAACTGAGAGGTGAGCGCCAGAGCATCACAGAAAAGCTGGCCCTGCTGGAGACTGCAAAGCAGGCGCTGGCCAACCAGTTCGAGGTTCTCGCCGGCGAGGTTCTTGAGAAAAAGTCCAAATTGCTTTCCGAGGGAAGCCGCACCGAGCTTGACGGGTTGATCGCGCCGTTGCGAGACCAACTTAAGGATTTCCGAGAGAAGGTTGAAAAGGTACAGGTCGAGTCGACATCGGGAGTGACTGAACTCAAGACCCTGATTGGCAATCTCGGCAATCTGAACCAGGCCCTGACCGAAGAGGCTCGCAACCTCACTACCGCGCTACGCGGCTCAGCCAAGGCCCAGGGCGACTGGGGCGAATTCATCCTTCGCGACCTGCTCGACAAGGCCGGCCTGCGCGAAGGCGAGCAGTACGAATTTCAGCAATCCTTCACAGGCGTCGAGGGCGAAGAGGGCGAGCGTAAGCGCACTGTGCGCACGGACGTGATCATCTCGCTGCCCGGCGGACGGAGCCTAATCATCGACTCGAAGGTGTCGCTGGTGGCCTACACGGATTGCGTGGCGGCGCAGGACGAAGAGACGCGCAAGGCGGCGCTGAAGGCGCATCTGGCGAGCGTGCGCGGACATATTACCGGATTGGCCAAGGCCGGTTATCACGATCTGCCCGGCATCGAAGCGCCCGACTTTGTGGTGATGTTCGTTCCCGTCGAGCCGGCGCTGCTGATGGCGTTGCAGGCGGATGCTGATGTTTGGGCCGATGCCTACAAACGCGGAATTCTGCTCGTGGGTCCGACGACACTGCTGTACGTGATCCGCATTGTCAATATGCTTTGGAAGCAGGAGATGCAGGCGCGCAATGTGCGCGAGGTCATGGACCGCGGCACGGCGCTCTATGAAAAATTCGTCGGGTTTGTCACCGACATGGAAATGATTGGCGACAGTCTCAGAAAGACCAGCGACAACTATGGGCGAGCGATGGACAAGCTCGAAACCGGCCGCGGCAACCTTATCCGCCAGGTCGAGATGCTGAAGAAGCTCGGCCTTCGCACCAATAAATCAATCCCGAAGAATCTGCTGAACCGGGCCGGCGTGGATCAGCAGGAACTGGCGCTGGCGGCCGAAGCAGAAGACGAAACAACATCGGACAAGTAGGCTGGGAAGGCAGGTCTCTGATGAGTGAACGCCTTGAGCATCTCGTACGCGAGCTCGAATCCTACTTGCCGCTCCTCGTCGACCGGCGAACGACAGACCCTCTCGCCAATGACTGTTATGAAGCCGCGGACGACTGGAGGCATCTTGGTCAGCGGCTCTTGCAAAGTGATACGCGAGTAAACTATCGCGAACGAGCGCGAGGGGAGCGAATTCTGCTCGAACAGCTTCGAGAAGTCCTGAGCAGCAAAGGCTCGGATGCTCAACAGGAATATGGTCGCTTGATACAGGCGGGTGCTGAGCTCATCGAGATTGCAGCGGCGGTCCCGCCGCTACCTGATGGACATTTAGGCTTTCTGCGGATAGCGCGAGAGCACTTCGAGTTTCTGTGCGCAGATTTTGGGTTTTCCATCGTGTCCGAGCAGCCAACGTCGATTCGATTCAGTTCGGGCAAGGTATACCTCGAACTCGCCCATTCTGTAGATCTCTCACTATCGTGTGCTTTTGGACCCGAACCTCCAAAATCAGGCACGTTTTGGATTGACACCTTGTTGCTCA
>JBATYG010000606.1:0-1843 GCA_049673945.1 Occallatibacter sp. | reverse complement strand
AGACACGTCCATCCCGTCGCTCTCAGGAAACCTGCGAGATTGCGTACTGCCTCCGCCGTCACCGCGTAGTACTGCGCCTTGGGCTCGCCCACCACCTCGCGCGTCTGTGGATGGTCCGGCTCCTTCGTGTCCGGCGTCGGCTTCCACCACTCGAACTCGCTTGTATTTCCTCCCAGCCGCAGCACGCCGCGTGGGCTCAGAGCTTTGAACTCACGAATCAGCCCCGCATTTTCGGCTGAGAAGAAAGACGAATCCAGAAGCTGCTGCACCTCGTAGGAGAGACCGATATAGTCGGCGGGCATATGCGGCCCATGCGCCTCTCTCGGAATCGTCAACGTGACCTGGGCCGCGGATTGCGCCCGCAGGCGCGTCGCGGCAATGCTCAATGCGGTTGTAGCAAGAAAGCGGCGTCGGCTGATTGCATTCATTCGAATCTCCTCACCGGGCTTGCATGCGCTCCGGATTTACCGTTCACAAATTCAGTTCTGGCATCGACGCATGCATCATAATCGCCCCGCGCGAGGAGTGAAGTCTCCAAGCGGACAGATCTCTTTGGTCAGTGATCCTGCTTGAAGTCAAAATAGGCCAAATTCATGTTTCCGCCGGTCAAGATGTGCACGGTGAGAACATTCGGTCCTTTGTTGAGACGAACGTTGAAAAGTTGCGAAGCTAGATTCCAGTGATGCCATTGGCGCCAGGGGAGCGGATCTGCTGGATCGTATGTGGAAGCGATCCGCAAAGACCCTGTGGCGTCTTTTCCATTCACATCGACTGATATTGTTCCGCCACGATTCGACGTGTAGAGAAAATCGGCCGCATACGTTCCGGGCTGTGCAACCTCGATCGTCACATTGAACCACTCTCCCGGCTCGGTCCAACCAACGTAGGGCAAGTCTCGAGGAGGAACAATCTTGTCGTAAGGGTTGTCGTCAATCGGATCCGGCTTACGGTCGAATTTCGTGTAGGAGGTATCCACTCCCTCGTGGATGCGAAATTCATTAAGGTAAGTCCCATCGGCCGGATTCAGCTCTCCGCTGCCGTGGTTCTTCGGGTCAGTGTCGTGATACGCCGCTCCCTCGCCGCCCAGATCATAATAGGCGCACAACACTTGGCCCGGTACCTTCTGTGGACCGGCCTGGTAGCGGCTGTCGTGATAGGGCACGCCCTTGTACTGGCTCAAAATTGATTGGGAAAACCCGCTTGCCGCAAGGACTAATGAAGCGGTTGAAGCGGTCAAGTACAAGAACAAGACGTTCCGGCTCATCTCCATCAATCTCCCGTCGGCCCCGATCAACTCACAAGAAAAAGCTCGATCCCGTGCGCTTTTCCAAGATTGCCCGAATACTTCTTGTCCGTTCCACTGTTCCAGTGCTCATGTACGCCAAGGCTGCGGCATCGGATGCCGTCGCGTTCGGGATCGTAGAACGTCTTCGAAGGCGGATCATGAGCCAGGGCAGCTTCGCGCAAATAGTTATCGGCATTTGCAATATCCGGAAGATCAGGCCATTCCGAAGTCAGAAAATCGAAGCCAACTGAATCGATGGCCACGCCGTCAAGCGACATGAAGATGCTGTTCGGCCACGCATCGTTGAAGGGCGCCATCTTCCATTTACGGTGAGGCGGACCATCCACATTATCGTTTCCATAGAGCCCGTCAATAATAAAGAGGGCAGTCTTCTCGCCTAGGTCCTTGTGACCGAGGAAATCAGTAAATGCCGAGTAACTTGGGGATCCGTCGCGGTTGTGCTGGAACCCGTCGTGCGCGTTCTTGCGCCAGTCGGTATGGATACTCGTCGCTCCGAACAGATTCTTTGCGGAAAGTGTCACTCCTGAACTGACATGC
>JBATYG010000605.1:0-13346 GCA_049673945.1 Occallatibacter sp. | reverse complement strand
ATACAGTGTATGACGTCAAGTAAAAACTCACGGCTTTCGGATATTTGTTGTTGTCTATTTACTTTCTTTACTTTACGAGACCATCTTAATGTGTTTTAAAGGATTTCAATGGGCTCTGAAGGAGTTCTGCCCGGCGCGACGATGCCGTATTTCTTCTCCAGAAATACCTGCAGTGCCTCGGGAACGGTCCCAGCCAGCTCCTGCCAGGTGAGCACCTTCAGTCGCATTCTCATCTCCGCAGACCGCACCGCCGTCATCACCCGGAACCACGCTTCGCGGAGATCTGGCCGCCGCCCATCGTGGAAGACGCAAAAGCTCGCACCCTGCGCGTGGGCCGCCAGCACATTGCGGATCAACTGGTAACTCGCGTAGCCGCTTACCCATTCTCGCGGCACCATCTGCAGCACGCGCTGCTCCTCCGGTTCGCCAAAGGTCTCCTGCTGCGAATAGTCCTCTGGGAACTCCGTCTCCAGTTTTCGACGTCCGACGGGAAGTTGCACGGCCGGCAACCGCTCGCGCTCGAAGACCTCATCGAAGTCTCGGTACGCCTGCACAACCCGCTGCTCACATACCTGAAAGTCTGCCTCGGTCAGCTTCGCTTCCGCGAGCAGATTGCCCCACTGCATATCGACCTCGGTGCGGTCGAACCGCCCGCTGGCCAGGGGAACCCGCGCTTTGACGCCAAATGCGGGGAGACGCGCCTCGTCAACTCCCAGCATCTTCCGCAGGGCCACCGACTCAAATGCCGCAGGAGTGCAAAAGACGTTCATCAGGAGGGCATCGGAGCTCATCGACGAGTCGAGTTCTCTCCATCTCCTTCCCGACTTGGGCAGCGAGCGCCCCTGGGCGTGCACCTTATCGAAGCGCCGCATCCATTCGGGCCTCGCTTCGATCGCTGCGTACGCGCCGTCGAAGAAGTTACCGTGCCGCCCTTCTTCCGGCGCATACACGATCACGGGGAACCCGCCGTAGCTCTCCACATGCAGCCGCCCCGCCGCATAGCGGCGGTTTCGCACGATCAGTTCCTGCCGCAACCGGTCGGCAGATGCACTTAGCTCAATCGCCATACCCCGTCAGTTGCGCCTCCGCCTCATTCAAACGGTTGAGTCCTTTTCCCTTCCCGACATGCAAAAATAACAGGCGTGACTTCCCGTTTTCTTGCTCTCACTCTTTTGTCGTTTGTGCTCGCACCTCCACTCTTTGCCGCCAACTCCTCTGCCGATGAAAAGGCAGGGGCTCTCCTCTTTCGCGATAAAGGGTGCGAGCATTGCCACGGCGTCGCTGGCGCCGGCACGAAAAAAGCTCCCGGTCTTGACCACATGCGCAAGGACAAGAACTGGCCTCCTGAGAAGATCACGCAGCAGATTCTCAACGGAGGACGCAAGATGCCGCCCTTCGCCGACTCTCTCACCGATCCCGAGGTTGCACAGATCGTTGCCTACCTGCGCGCGAAGCACAAACCGTTACCGCCGCCGCCCGCCGGCGACTAAGCCTCCATTTTCGTGAGTACAATGTGGCCTTGATCGAAGAGGCCGCCATGAACTTATCACGCCTTGTCCTTGTCATCATCGGCACGGGCATTGTCACATCGCTCACAGATTGGTTCTTCGCCGGCGACTGGCTGCATCGGCGCTTCACCTATCCTGAAGTCTGGCGCACCGGAGCCGAATCGCGGGCCATCGCATTGACCAGCCCGTTGCCATTCCTTACCTGCGGTGTCTTCGCCTGGTTATTGGCGTGGCTGGGATTTCTGTCTTTGTCCGGCACCATAAAAATGGCAGTCGCTATCTGGATTATTGGTCCGCTGCCGCTCATCCTCACCAACGCGGCCTTCATCAAGCTGCATTCCATCTTTACGATTGCCTACGCAATCGGGTGGCTTGTGAAGCTCCTGATCGTCGCGCTTGCGGTTGCCTTCTTTCTTCGCTGAACTTTCTCGGCAACTAGACCAGCACCGGCACGTTCGCCACGCCCGCCGTGCCGAAAATGCGCCTGTAGCGCTCGATCTCCTGCGGCGGTCCCATCGCTTTTGAATAGTTGTCGGAGAGCTTCACCGCCGGTCGGCCGTCGACAGCGCTCAGCTTGCAGACCAGGCTCACGGGGTCGAAGCTTTCGTCGCCCCTGGGATTGCAGTTCCTGAAATCGTTGGTGAGAAATGTTCCCCAGCCGGAGCTGAAGCGAATACGCCGCTCCGGCAACCAGCGCGACGGATCTTCAAAATCGCTCGCCTGTCGAAAATCGGCCGGCGACGCTCCATTCCGAAGCCTGCCTGCAAAATAAGCATGCAGCGCGAGAATCGCATCCACATCAAGAGAATCGGAGGCGATCAAACGCTTCTTGCGTGGATCGACCCCCTGCCTCTCCAGCCACTCAATAAACTCATCGCCTGCGACAAACGGATCTTTGCTGTCGATGCGCTGGCCTGTCCATTGTGACACCCACGCCGGAGCATTGCGAAAGAACTGGGTGGTGCCGTATGTGTCCGGCAGCAGGATGAGCAACTCGCCCTGATAGGTCTGCTGCCACAGCTCAAGCAGCCGATATTGCGCCTGCTTCAGGCCTTCATCGGTCTCGGCAAGCGCGGCCATGGCCATTGGCAGCTCGTGCGCATTTGTGCCGATGGCTTCGAGGTCATGCTTGTAGGCCAGATAGGTGTTCGAGCTGCCGGCAAAGTTGCCGAGCAGCGTATCGGCCATCGCGGTAACAACGTACTCCTGCCACAGAAAGCTGTGCCTGCGCCGCGTTCCAAAGTCGCTCACGTTGAGGCCTGGCACGCCGCGCATCCGATCCAACTTCTCCCACAGGCGCGTCTTTGCCCGCGCGTAGAGGATGTCGAGTTCAAGCTCGGATAGACTCTTCAGGCTTGCCCGCGTCTTGAGCTCGTCCACGGCAGAGAGCGCATAGATCTCCCACATCGTCGTGTGCGTCCACAGGCCGTCAAAGCGCAAGGATATCTGGCCGTCCTCGACGTAGAGCTCAAATTCCGAGAGGTGAAACTCCTTCTCCAGCCACTCAAGGAACGCCGGCTCAAACATGCCGCGCCGTCCGTAGAATGTGTTACCGGCGAGCCAGATCAGCTCCGACTTGTGAAACCTGAGCTTACGCGTCGACTCCAGTTGCTCGCGCAACTCATCGAGATTCACGATCTCGCCCAATGGCACGGCGCTGGTACGGTTGGTCAGCGTAAATGTCGCGCGTGTCTTTGGGAAATGCTTCCAGATGAACTGGAGCATCAGCAGCTTGTAAAAGTCGGTATCCAGCAGCGATCGCGTAATCGGATCGAGCTCCCAGTTATGATCGTGCGCGCGCCTTGCCAGGTTAATGATCACTGTGACTTAACTCTAAAACATCTTCCGCTGTGATTGCGCACAAACTCCGGGTGCTCCATTTCCTCTGATCTAAATGAGACTCAATGGAGCACGACAAAGTTAAACTGCCGCGGAAGCCGCCCGGAGGGTCAGGCCGGCTGCAATTCACGCTTGCTGCTGGTCTTCTCCTTCACCGGTCCGTGCGTTTCAGCCGTTGGTGGCGGAGGCGCGTCTCCGATGCGCTTGGAGTATGTGCAGACGACGGCGTTCGACTCCGGCTCGGCCGCAGACCGCTTGCCGCGCTTTTTCGTCGTGCCTTCCTCATCAGCGCCCTTCTTTTTGTTCGGGCATTCGAGGTAGATTCCCGAGCGAAGAGTCTTCTCAACGAGGTAAGGGCTGCCGCACTCCGGGCATTTTGTCGGGACGGGCTTGTAGTTGGAGGTGAAGTCGCACTTTGGGTAGTTGGTACAGCCCCAGAAGATGTTTCCGCGGCGTGCTTTGCGCTCGGCAAGGTCGCCTTCGCCGCATTTGGGGCACTTCATGCCTTCAATCAGGTTCTGCTTCACGTACTTGCATTTCGGGTAGCCGGAACAGGAGACGAACTCGCCATAAGCTCCCTGGCGCAGCACGAGCGGCTTGCCGCAAAGAGGGCAGTCTTCGCCGGTGGGCTGCGGCGGCTTCTGCTGCTGCTTCTGGCTCAGCTTGCGAATCGTCTTGCAGGGCGGATCTTCGCTGTAGCCGGGGCATGCCATGAACATACCGAAGGGTCCGCGGCGAAGCACCATCACGCGGCCGCAGTTTTCGCAATACTCATCGGCATCGCCGGCTTCCTGCGCTTCCGCAGTGTTCATATCCGGTTTGGCTGCGACGTTCTCTTTGGTGAAGGTGCAACTGTTGGGGTCCTTCTTGTTGTAGGCCGAGCAGGCAAAGAAGCTGCCGAACTTTCCCCACTTGAGAAGCAGCGGCGATCCGCAGACCTCACACTTTTCGTTGGTCAACTGTTCCATGCGCTTGATGTCGCGCATCTTCCTGCCGGCATCTTTCAGCTCGTCTTCAAAGTGGTCATAGAAGGCGTTCAGCAGATCGGTCCACTTCTCTTTGCCTTCTTCAATGTCGTCAAGCTCTTCTTCGAGACGCGCGGTGTATTTGGTGTCGAAGATGTATGGGAAGCTCTCGACAAGCAGGTCGCACACAACCATGCCGATCTCGGTTGGATAGAAGCGTCCACGTGAGCCGCCATGCTTCACCACGTACTCGCGATCCTGTATGGTGCTGATGATCGACGCGTAAGTGGAAGGACGCCCAATGCCGCGCTCTTCGAGCTCCTTGACGAGAGATGCCTCGTTATAACGCGGCGGCGGATCGGTGAAGTGCTGATCGGGGAAAAGCTTCTCGAGCTCTAGGGCCTTCACGCCATCGAGGCTGGGCAGCTTGTTTGCCATCGAATCATCGTCATCATCGCTCTTCTTTTCTTCAACGGCCTCGTAGACCTTGAGGAAACCATCGAAGCGAAGCACCGACCCGGTAAGACGGAAGTCGTAGGTCTTGCCGTCGCGGGCCGCCGCCTCGATTTTTGCGATTGTCTGGTCGTAGACGGCCGGGACCATCTGGGAGGCAATGAAGCGGCGCCAGATGAGGGTGTACAGCTTCAACTGCTCGTCGCTGAGAAAACGCGCAACGGATTCCGGCGTACGCGAAGCATCGGTCGGCCGAATAGCCTCGTGGGCATCCTGCGCGTCTTTCTTGCCCTTGTAGACGTTGGGCGATGAAGGAAGATACTTCGCCCCGAGTTCCTTGCCGATCCAGGCGCGGGCGCCCTCGACTGCGTCCGGTGCGATGCGAGGCGAGTCGGTACGCATGTAGGTGATGAGTCCCGTCGTGCCTTCCGAGCCGAGATCGACACCTTCATAAAGCCGCTGGGCAACGCCCATCGTGCGGCGCACATTAAAGCCGAGCTTGTTTGAGGCCTCTCGCTGCAGTTGGCTGGTGATAAACGGAGGCAGCGGGCGGCGCTGCTGCTCGCGATACTGCACCGAAGCAAGCGACCATTTCGCGTTTCCGAGCGCGGCAATGATGGCATCCATCGTCTGCTTGTCGGCAACTGCATTCGAGATGGACTGCGGCTTGCCATCCTTATCCTGGCCATTGGCGACGCGAGAAGGTTCACCGTTGATGCCGGCGAACTTTGCCTTGAAGCTTGCATCAGCACGGCCGTCAGGATGCAACTGGGCTTCGAGTGTCCAATATTCAACGGGCTTAAAGGCGCTGATTTCGCGTTCGCGCTCCACGACGAGACGAACCGCTACGGTCTGCACACGGCCGGCGGAGAGGCCGCGCCGCACTTTATCCCACAGCAGAGGAGAAATCTGATAGCCAACGAGGCGGTCGAGAACGCGGCGCGTCTGCTGCGCATCCACGAGGTTTTCATCGATATCGCGAGCGTGGGCGAAGGCGTCCTGAACTGCCTTCTTGGTGATCTCGTTAAAGGTGACGCGGCGAATCTTCTTCCGCTGCTTGGCGCTGGTACCAAGCTGGAGCGCAAGATGGTAGGCGATGGCTTCGCCTTCGCGGTCAGGGTCAGGAGCCAGGAAAATCTCGTCTGCCTTTTCAGCGGCCTTCTTCAACTGCTCGACAACCTTCTCCTTGCCGGGCGAGACAATCAGCTCCGGCACGAAGGTGCGCTTCTTCAATTCAACACCGATGTCGTTCTTGGGCAGATCCATGATGTGCCCAATCGACGCACGGACCTCAAAGCCCTTGCCGAGATACTTCTCGATCGTCTTGGCTTTCGCCGGAGATTCGACGATCACTAGTGATTTACTCGTTGCCATTCTTCTTCCCGAATCCTTTGATACTGCTGACACTGCTCGGATGTTGGACTCACAACCGCGTCATTCTGTCGCTTTGCACCACATCATTATCTTCATTGCCCCGGGCCAGTTCGCCCAATCCGCGAAAGGGTCTCCAAAAGTTGGACGCTAACACGGAATACGGCCCGGTTTCCACTCGCAGCGAACTTTTTTTGAGGCGAGCGGCGGTACTGAACAGGCTCCCATCAGCGGTTGGACCGTTTAAGCTCAGCGTCTTGACGCCCTTCCACAATGAACCTCGAGCACTACACAATCAAAGTGTGCGGACGTAGTTCTTTCCAGGCAATTGCCGGATGCGTCCGGTCAACTCGAGTTCGAAGAGCGCCGTAAAGACCTCCGATGAGGTCAGTTGCGTCTCAAGCCGCTCAAGCACTTCGTCAATCTGCAGCGATTCATCCGCCCGCAGAACTCCAAGTACGATTGCCTCTTCCGGCCGCAGCGCTTGCTCTGGCAGAAGAGATGCCGGTTGCCCGGCAATGGATTCATCGCCAGTCTCAGCTTCAAGTTCGAGGCGTACCCTCGTGGGCAGATCTTCCCAGACGTCCTCCCACGTCGCGACGAGCTTAGCGCCCTGTTTAATCAGCGTGTTAGGGGTCCATGAGTTTTTGCTGGTGACGTTGCCCGGGACCGCGTACAAGTCGCGGTTCTGCTCGGCGGCGCATCGGGCCGTAACGCGGGTTCCGGAGTTCTCAGAGGCCTCGACGACCAGCACGCCGACACTCAGCCCGCTGAGGATGCGGTTGCGGCGGGGAAAGTTCTGCGGCGCCGGAAAGGTGCCCATGGGCACCTCGCTGACAATGCAGCCGCCGTTTGCAATGATCTCTTCAGCCAGCTTGCGGTTCTCCTTGGGATAAACGACATCGAGCCCTGTGCCCCACACGGCTACAGTCGGCATGCGCGTCGCGAGAGCGCCCTTATGGGCACACGTGTCCACGCCGCGCGCCATTCCGCTGACGACCAGGAGCCGGCGTACGGCAAGATCGCGGGCCAACATCTCAGCCATGCCTGATCCGTAGGGAGACGGATGACGCGTTCCGACGATCGCGATCGAAGGCCGCTTCAAGAGGTCCACCGCACCGCGGACCCAGAGCACTGGCGGAGGATCGAAGATCTGCTTCAACTGATCCGGGTATTGCGCGCAACTATGCGTAACGAGCGTCGCGCCACCTTCGGCGATCATCGCCCACTCCTGCTCGGCGACTTCGCGGCCTTTGCCATCGAAGAGGTATTGCACGGCGGTGACGGGAAGGCGCAGCGCTTCGAGTTCGGTCAACGAGAGCCGGAAGAGTTGCGCCGGGGATTCAAGCTGCTGCATCGCATCGAGAGCACGCCTGGAGCCGACTCCGGGAGCCAGCGAAAGAGCAAGCCATGCAAGGCGATCCTCGTCGAGAGCGCTCGAATCCGATTTGAAAATTTCGCGAGACAAAATAACGAGAGCGGGACGGGCGCGTCCCCTGTCTTTCTTAAGTTGATTGCCTGTCGGCTGTATTTGTGCCCACAGTAAACGCGAGCCGCTCGAAAGTCAAACAACGGAGCCGCAGGTGTAACGAAGCGCACCTGCAACATTTGGGGGATATTGGTACTCTAAGAAAGCGTGAGTGCGACTCTCAACGAGCCTTTTCGTATAGCGGCAATTCAGTTCCTGAATCCCGCGCCCCTCATGTGGGATTTCGAGCATCCGCCGCGGAACGGCCAGCTATCCGCCCGCTATTCGATCCGCGGCATGCTGCCCTCGGAGTGCGCCGATCAACTTGCCAGCGGCGCCGCCGATATCGGACTGGTGCCGATTGCTAGCCTCGCCACCACACCCGGCCTGTGCATCCTGCCGGGATGCACCATTGCCTCGAAAGGCAGGGTTCGTTCCCTTTTGTTGATTCGCCGCGCGAATCAGCCGTTGAGCAATTTGCGCACCGTAGCCGCCGATACGGCAAGCCGCACCACGATTGCGTACACCCGCACTCTCTTTCAAAAGTGGGGCAATCACTCGGTGAGGTTTTTGCCCATGGCGGCCGACCTTGATGCGATGCTCGCGCAGGCCGATGCCGCCATCCTGATTGGAGACCCAGCATTGCTGGCGCTTGAGGGTCGCTCAAACCGTTTCGAGAAGATGGGCGAAGAAGTTGTCTATCACGACCTGGCGGAGGAATGGCACGCGGTGACGGGGTTTCCTTTTGTGTCGGCGGTATGGGCACTCGCGCCCGGCGTGGCAGCGGCAGAAGGCATCGCTGAAGACTTTATTCGATCGAGGGATAATGGGCTGAAAAACATCGAAACCCTGTCTGAGGAATGGGCGGGCAAACTCCCTCTCTCGAAAGAGAGCATCCATTCTTACCTCACAATCAATATCCACTACGTTCTTGATGAGGAATGCATCGAAGGCATGCGCTGCTTCTTTCGCGAGGCCGCGAGCGCCCACGTGCTGCCGCGGTACGATTTCGCGATGACTGCGTTGACGGTTTAGATTTCCCAGCGGAGAAGCGCCGCGCCCACGGTGAAGCCGGCGCCCACGGCTGCCAGCAGCACGAGATCGCCCTTCTTGAGCTTGCCCTCTTCAATCGCGCTTTCCATCGCCAGGGGGATGGTCCCGGCAGAGGTATTTCCGTATTTGTCGATGTTGATGATGACGCGATCCTCGGGCAATCCCAGGCGATCGGAGGTAGCCGTGATGATTCTCTTGTTGGCCTGGTGAGGAATGAAACAGCCAAGGTCGGCGCCGCTGACGCCATTGCGCTCGAGCACGCGCGCTGTAGCCTCGGCCATTTTGCGGACCGCGAATTTATACACAGCCTGGCCATCCTGGTGGATGTAGTGCATCTTCTGGTCGATGGTGTCGTGGGTCGGTGGATTGAGGCTTCCGCCGCCCTTGAGGTTCAACGAAACGCCGCCTGAACCGTCAATCTCGTGCGCGAAATCGATAAAGCCAACTTCGCCCTCTGCCGCCGGCTCGATTAACACCGCGCCTCCGCCATCCCCGAAAAGAATGCAGGTGGCGCGGTCGGTGTAGTCGGTCATGCGCGTATTTGCGTCTGCGCCGCAAACCAGCACCTTGTCGTGCGCGCCGCTCTCCACAAGCTTGACGCCTGCCTGCAGAGCGAAAACGAACCCGGAGCAGCCGGCGGAGACATCAAATCCCCACGCGCCTTTGGCACCGATCTTGTGCTGAACGAGGCAAGCAGTCGAAGGGAACATCATGTCAGGCGTAACCGTGCCGACAATGATTGCCTGCACCTCGGTAGGCGCGATTCCGCGGGCCGCGAGGCATTTTCTGGCAGCTTCGGCGCACATATCGCTCGTGCCCTGCCCCTTGGGCAGCACATGACGCTCGCGAATTCCGGTACGTTCCAGAATCCACTGGTCAGTGGTTTCCACCATCTTTTCGAGGTCTTGATTGGTCAGAACTTGGGGGGGAACATAGGTTCCGAGCGCCGTAATCTTGGCGCGCCGGCCCACCACAGGACGCACGGTGAGGCTCAATTGACTTCTCCTTGCGACGCAAGAGCTGGGCTTCGATTCCAGATTGCGCTCAACATCGGTACGGCTCTCTGGTGCGGCTGCACGCGGTGATCCCTGCATCCACGAATAAAAGAGTAGAAAGGCGCTCAAAAAAGTACCGGGTGACCTACTGCGCCCGTACTGGCCCGTTACCGTTGCTTCCTTCCGGACCTGGCGGGGTTGGCGGGATTACGTCGCGTAGGACCCGGCACTGGTCGATTTTAACACTGGCGACGAGGCATGTTTTCGGCGAAACTGCTCGCTGCCAACTCGTTTGCTTCCTGTGCCGCAAATGATTCACCGGTACAATGAAGAAGTGAAGAATAATTCCCTACCCACGGTACCTACCGTGGGCTTTATTTCGCTTGGCTGCCCCAAGAACCTCGTCGATTCCGAGGTGATGATGGGACTGCTCGACCGCGCCGGCGCGCATTTGACGGTGCATCCGGATGACGCGGAAATTCTCGTCGTCAATACCTGCAGTTTTATCGACTCTGCCAAGCAGGAGTCGGTGGACACGATTCTCGAGATGGCCCGCCTCAAGACCGAAGGCAAGGCAAAGAAGCTGATTGTCGCCGGATGCCTGGTGGAACGCTACCGCGATGAGATTCGCAGGAATATTCCGGAAGTCGACGCCGTGGTGGGTACGGGTGAGCTGGAGGCGATTCTCGAAGCTGCCGGCCTGACCCAGCCACCCGCAGGCGCGCCGTCTCCCTTCAACATATTGCGGAGTGATTCGGCCGATACCCGTGCAGGACAGGAATCGCTGGCTGGAACGCATCACGCCAAGCCCAAAAACTTCAGGCCCGAGGGCGATCTGCGCGAGAGCCAGGGACGGTTCAGCCGCGAAGAGTGGCAGGGGGCGGCTCACCTGCTGCCCACGTATCTCTACGACGAATCGACGCCGCGCCTGCTTTCGACGCCGCGCTCCTCGGCCTACATCAAGATCGCGGAAGGCTGCGATCATCCGTGCAGCTTCTGCGTGATTCCCAACCTGCGCGGAAAGTTTCGTTCGCGCCGCTTTGAGTCAGTTGTCGCCGAGGCTCAGCGCCTGGTGGCCAGCGGGGTACAGGAGATCACGCTCATCGGACAGGACACGACCTGCTACGGCGAAGATCTTGGATTGAAAGATGGGCTGGCGACGCTGCTCGACACCCTCGCCGGCATTGAGGGCCTTCGCTGGCTGCGCTTCCTTTATGCCTACCCGAACCGCATCACTGGACGCCTGCTCGAAACAATCGCGAAGCACGACAATATCTGCAAGTACCTCGACGTGCCGCTGCAGCATGCCTCGCCTGAGGTGCTCAAGCGCATGAAGCGCGGCGCAGGGGCGGATATCTTCTTAAAGACGCTCGAAAAGGTTCGGTGCGCCGTGCCGGGGATCGCCCTGCGCACATCGTTCATCGTAGGGTTTCCAGGAGAGTCCTCTGAAGATTTCGAGGTTCTGGAACAGTTTGTCAGCGAAGCCGGCTTTGATTGGCTGGGTGTGTTCACATACTCCGATGAAGAAGGCTCAGGCGCATTCTCTCTCGAAAGCAAGATAGCGAAACGCACAATTGAAGCGCGGAAACGGCGGCTGATGAAGCTGCAGCAGACGATCAGCAAGCGAGCCAAGCAGCAGTGGGTTGGCCGGCAGCTTGTGCTGCTTGCCGAAGGCGAGAGCGAGGAAACACCCCTGCTCTGGGAGGGGCGAACCGAGTTTCACGCCCCGGAGATCGATGGCAAGGTGTATATCAACGACTTCGGCGAAATGGAATCTCTGGAAGCGGGCAGGTTCTACAAGGCCGAAGTGACCGAGGCCCACGAATATGACGTGGTGGCGCGGATTGTCTCGGGCCCGCTATAGACTGTATTTTCAGAAGGCGCAGATGGCTGCGACAAAGAAAAAATCCACAAAGGTTCTGCGGTGCCCCACCTGCGGCGGCCTGGTGCGGCGAAAGGATGAAGATTTCCCTTTCTGCAGCGACCGGTGCCGCAAGATCGATCTCGGCAAGTGGGCCACGGGCGTCTACAAGATCAGCTCCCCGGTGCTCGATCCCGAAGTGCTGGAGGATCTGGGCGGGCTCGCGGGCGGCCACGGCAAGGGCGACAACGATGAGTAGTCAGACGATCACCCCGCCGAGTCGCGGCAAGCGGACGCTATGGGCCTGGACGGTCGCTACCTTTTTTGGCGCGGGGCTGGGCAAACCGGGTCCTGGCACCTGGGGCTCAGCGGCGGCGCTCTTGCTGTGGTGTGCCTACGCGGGGTTGGTTCATCCCTCTGAAAATGGTTTGGCGGCGGCGCTGCTTGTTGGCGTGGTGCTGTCGGTTGCGCTCGGTGTTCCAGCAGCGACCATCGCTGCGCGGGAGAGCGGGCGTCACGATCCGGGATTCGTGGTGGTTGATGAGGTCGCCGGCCAATGGATTACTCTGCTCGGCAGTCCCTTCAACTGGAAGACTGGAGTGCTCGCCTTTGTTCTCTTTCGGCTCTTTGATATCACCAAGCCATTCCCGGTTCGCCGCCTGGAGCGATTGCCCGAGGGGTGGGGCATCGTTTTCGATGACGTCGCCGCCGGCCTGTATGCTTTGGGAGTAAGTTTGTTGCTGCAACATCTGTTTCCAGTGCTGCATCACTAGGTTGAGCCAATGCCTCGATCACGCTCCCAACTCGTGCAGGAAGAAACATTTCCTGATCCCCGCATTGACGATATTCAGCCCGCAGCTGCGCTCCCGATGGGAGAGGTGGAGTTGACGGGCGTGAATCTTGGGCCTCATTCCTCGGGCCCGCCCGTTGTGCTGGTTGGAACGCATCCCGCATCGGTGCTGATGAGTCGCTCAGGGCGTCTTGCGTTTCGCGTGCCGGAACAGGCGGCCACCGGCCTGATCGAGGTGCGCTCGCCGCAGGGTGTGAGCAATGCCGCACCGCTGCGCGTGGCCCGCGAACTGGCGAGTGGACTGCACCCGGTAACCAGCCCGGCCGTAAGCCGCTCTGGCATGGTGTATGCGACGATTTCGGGACCGCGCGGCAAGCAGACGCCGGTTTCGGTGGTTCGCGTGAGCCCCGATGGGCGTGCAACGCCGTTTGTGACCGGAATTCTGAATGCGACGGGCCTGGCCTTCAGCCCGGACGGCGACCTCTTTGTCACGTCAAGAGCCGAGGGAAATGTCTATCGAATTGACGGCGCCGGCGAATCGACGCTCTACGCCGAAGGGATGGGCGTGGCGACCGGCGCTGTTTTCGACGCCGAAGGCAATCTTTTTGTGGGCGACCGCAGCGGCACGATCTTCAAAATCGACCCGCAGCGAAGGATCTTTGTCTACGCGACTCTCGAACCCAGCATCTCCGCCTATCACCTTGCCATCGACCTCGAAGGCACTCTGTACGTGACGGGACCCATGCTTTCTTCCAACGACGCGATATGGGCGATCGATACCCATGGGCAGGCGCGCTCGTGGTACCGTGGCCTGGGACGTCCCCAGGGCCTGGCGCTCTCCAAGGAAGGCGAGGTTTATGTGACCGCCTGCCTGCATGGCAAGCGAGGGCTAGTCCGCGTCACAGCAGAAGGAGAGGCCAGCCTGGTCCTCAGCGGCCAGAATCTCGTGGGAATTGCCTTTTCGCCTCTCGGCAGCGCGATCCTGGCCACCGGCGAGGCGGTTTATGATGTGGACTTAGGCGTCGAAGGAATCAATCTGGCTT
>JBATYG010000604.1:0-2217 GCA_049673945.1 Occallatibacter sp. | reverse complement strand
GAGCGGATGGTTTTGGTGTCCATGCGAATGATCTTTCCGTATTGACTGATCACCATCAGCTCGGAGCTTTCGTTGACCAGGAGGATCGAGGCGGTCTTGCCAACCTTAGGCGTGGCTTTGAGATTGGTGACACCCTGTGCGCCGCGTGCAGTAATGCGGTACTCGTCCACGTCTGTGCGCTTGCCGAAACCGTTCTCCGTTACAGTGAGGATGAGTTGCTGCGTAACGCACAGCTTTTCGTCGAGGTTCTTGAGGTCGTTCCATGCTTCGTGGAGAGCCTTTTCCGCCGCGCTGACAGCGGGCGCCTCGACTGTTTTGTTGCGAAACTCCTCACGCGTTTTGGTCAGCTTTTCTTCGGCGCGGGCATAGGCCTTGCGTAACGCGGCGAGTTTGTCCGTAAGCCGCTTCTCTTTGGCACAGGTGTCGCGTTCCTTGTCCCGCGTTTCATCGGAATTGGTGATCGCAGCACCGATAACATAGTCGCCTTTTTTAAGAGATATGCCTTTGTTGCCGGCGGCATTGCGCCCCATGGGCCGTAGGCCCGCGCGGTTGCGCTCCGGATCGTACTCCTCCTCGAAACGGATGGCCATTCCGTCGCGAGTTCCCAGGAAGACCGTCTGTTTGCCATTGGTCACGCCTGCCGCAATCAGATCATCTTCTTTATCGATGCCGATGGCGATGATGCCGCGCGACATGACGTTGGAGAAGTCCTTGAGGGGAGTCTTCTTCACGGTGCCCTGGCGCGTGGCGAAGAAGATGTACTTGTTCTCCTCTTCAAGATCGCGGATGGCGAGGATGGCGCGGACGTTTTCACCTGGCTGCAGGTTCAGCAGGCTCTGCATGCTCTTGCCCTTGCCGGCGGCCCCTACGTCGGGAACTTCGTAGACCTTGAGCCAGTAGACGCGGCCGGTATTGGTGAAGCAGAGCAGATAGGCGTGCGTCGAGTCGATGATGAGCTGCGAAACGAAATCCTCTTCGCGGGTCTTCATGCCCATGCGGCCCGCGCCGCCGCGGCGTTGCTGGCGGTAGACCGAGATCGGCGTGCGCTTGAGATAGCCCTGATGGCTCACCGTGACGGCCACCTGTTCGTCGGCAATCAGGTCTTCAAGCTGCAACTCTGCGGACTCGTCGATGATCTGCGTGCGGCGGGCGTCGCCGTAGCGGTCGCGCACGTCTTCGAGCTCCTTGACGATGACCGCACGCAGCTTCTTGTCGCTGGCGAGGATCTCTTCGTACTCGGCGATCTTCTCGCGGATTTCGTTCAGCTCCTTCAGAATTTCATCGACCGAGAGCTGGGTGAGACGATAGAGCTGCAATTCAAGAATTGCATCGACCTGCCTGAGGGTGAGGCCGCGCTCTTCACTCGCAAGGCGCGTGCGATCGAGATTGATGACGATCTCGCTCCCCTTGCCCCACGTGTACAGATTTTCGCGGGCTTCGGCGCGCGACCGCGATCCGCGGATGATGCGGATCACAGTGTCGAGATTGTCGAGGGCGATCTTGGATCCCTCGAGGATGTGCTCGCGCTCGCGAGCCTTGCGCAGCAAAAAGACCGTGCGGCGCTGCACAACATCGATGCGGTGACTGATGAAGCAGCGGATGGCGTCGGCGAGTCCCAGCTCTTTCGGCTGACCGTTGAGCACGGCCAGGAAGATCATGGAGAAGCTCTCCTGCATTGATGTGTGCTTGTAAAGCTGGTTAAGTACGATCTCGGGCTGGGCCCCGCGCTTCAGCTCGATGACGATGCGCATGCCGTCGCGGTCGCTCTCGTCACGGACATCGCTGATTTCGTCGATGATTTTGTCGTTGACGAGTTCTGCGATGCGCTCGATGAGCTTGGATTTGTTCACCTGGTACGGAATCTCGGTGACGATGATCGCCTGTTTTTCCTTGGTGATGTTTTCAGTGGCGACGCGGGCACGCATCATGAAGCGGCCCCGGCCGGTCTTGTAGGCGTTGACGATGCCGCCCTTGCCATAGAGAAATCCGCCGGTGGGGAAATCGGGACCCTGCACGTGCTTGAGCACTTCCGCGAGGCCGGCATTGGGATTCTTGACGAGGTCGATGGTGGCGTTGACGACCTCCGTAAGGTTGTGCGGAGGAATATTCGTGGCCATGCCGACGGCGATGCCGTTGGAGCCGTTGACGATCAGATTCGGAATGCGCGTGGGCAGGACGGTGGGTTCCTGCGTGGACTCGTCGTAGTTGGGCACGAAG
>JBATYG010000603.1:0-8086 GCA_049673945.1 Occallatibacter sp. | reverse complement strand
GTCTTGAACGGCGCGGCGACGCGGTGATGATGAAGCGCTCGGGTGCGTTCCTGGTGGTGATCCTGGTGCTGGGCGGGATTCGCTTTTTTGCGCGTGGCTACTTCGACACGATTCTGACCGCGCAGCAGACGGCGGGGGCGTTTTTCATTCTGGCCTTCGGGATGATCGTCTGCTGGCGGGCGAAGATGCTGATCGACTACAGGAAGATCACAGCGGAGCCGCAGCCGGGAGCCGAGCGGGCTTTCGATCTCCCGTAGAATCTCCGTATGCAATTTCTATCGATGTCGCGCCGACGTGTAGAGGCGTTCTCTGCCGAAGCATTTGCTCAACTGAACGGGCCTGAATCGCAGCGGGTAAAGGAGCTGTATGCCGCGGGTATTCTGCGGCAGATCTGGCTGCGCGGCGATGTGGGCGGCGCGGTGCTGCTGTGGGAAGCGACCAGCGAGGACGAAGTGCGGGCGGCGATTGGCAGCCTTCCGATCGTCAAGGCCGGGATGCTGGAGCTGATTGCCTGGTGCTGCTGAAGCCGTATCCCGGCTTCGGCCCCCCGCTTCAATAATGCAAGATATTTGAGGCTTTTCCTCAAGGGTTGCGCATGGGTAGCAGGTCGTACACTAAAACTTCGCTATTTTGCGCTGGAGAATGCGAGCATGGCCTACCCGACGAATCTTCGCTACACCAAAGAACATGAGTGGATCTCGCTGGATGGCGGGATCGGCACGATTGGCATTACCGATTACGCGCAGAATTCGCTGGGCGATATTGTCTACGTGGATATGCCGAAGGTGGGCGACTCGGTAACGGGCAACGCCACATTCGGTTCGGTGGAGAGCGTAAAGGCGGTGAGCGATCTCTATTCGCCGGTGAGCGGTGCGGTGACAGAAGTGAACGAAACGCTGAAAACGGAGCCGGACAAGATCAACGCGACACCGCACGAGACCTGGATCATCAAGGTACAGCTCTCCGATCCAGCGGAGTATGACAAGCTGCTGGATGCGGCGGCGTATGAGAAGTTTGTGAGCGAAGAAACCGGAGCGTAGCTCCGGTTTCAGTTGCTAGCTCTAGCCTCTAGCTATCAGCTTGTTTTGAAGAGATCGAGGCTGTATCAGAGGAAGCGTTCTTGCGGCAGATTGCTGCGCCCCTATCAAAACGCTTCCAGCTAGCGGCTGGAAGCTAGAGGCTAGAAGCTGATATGCGTTATCTACCGAAATCTCCAGCGGAGCGCGAGCAGATGCTGGCTGCGATTGGCGCGCGCGCGATCGATGAGCTGTTCGCGGTGATTCCTGCCGAGTACCGGCTGACGCGCGATCTGGATGTTCCGCCGCAGATGGGCGAGAGCGAGATTGTCAGCTACTTTCGCGCGGCGGCGCAGAAAAACGCGACGGACTACGCGAGCTTTCTAGGGGCCGGAGCGTACCGGCATTACCGGCCTGTGATTATTGACTCGCTGGTGCAGCGCGGCGAGTTTTTGACCAGCTATACGCCCTACCAGGCGGAGATCACGCAAGGCACGCTGCAGGCGATCTTCGAATTTCAGACGATGATTGCCGAGCTGACCGGCATGGACGTTGCCAACGCCAGCATGTATGACGGCTCGACGGGCGCGGCCGAGGCCGTGCTGATGGCAATGCGGGTGACGGGGCGGCAGAAGGCGGTGGTAGCGGCGACGGTGCATCCGGAGTATCGCGAGGTGCTGCACACGTACCTTCGGGTTCGCGAACTGCCGACGGCTCTGGTGGGATATGACGCCGAGACGGGCCGCGTGGATCTTAAGGCGCTGGAAGCAGCGGTGACGGATGAGACGGCTGTGGTGCTGGTGCAGAGCCCGAACTTCTTTGGCGTGATCGAGGACATTCCGGCGATTGCAGAGATTGCGCACAAAAAGGGCGCGCTGCTGGCTGTTTCGATTACCGAGGCGGTGAGCCTGGGTGTGGTGCGGCCTCCGGTAGAGGCGGACATCGTAAGCATGGAGGCCCAGTCATTTGGCGTGGCGCTGAGCTATGGCGGCCCGTTCTGCGGCGTGATTGCGGCCAAGGAGCAATACCTGCGGCAGATGCCGGGGCGGCTCGCGGGGCAGACGGTGGATGGCAATGGGAATCGCGGCTTTGTGCTGACGCTCTCGACGCGTGAGCAGCATATCCGGCGCGAGAAAGCGACCTCGAATATCTGTACGAATCAAGCATTGGTGGCGCTGATGGCGACGATCTTCCTGACCGTGTATGGCAAGGAGGGCATGCGCGAATTGGCGGAGCACAACCTGGCGAAGGCGGATTACGCAGCGAGGACGCTGGGTGCGCTGCCGGGGGCGAAGCTGCTGTTCAATGCTGCGCCGCGGTTCCACGAGTTTGTGCTGCAGACGGAAGAGGCTCCGACGACGTGGAGCCAGCGGCTGCTGGACGAGAAGATTGTGGGTGGCGTTGAGCTGAGCCGGTGGTATCCCGAGCTGAAGAACGCGACGCTGTGGTGCGCGACAGAAGTGATGCCGCGCGCGACGATTGATGCCGCGGCGAAGGCGCTGGCGGCGCGGCTGGTGGAGGCGTAAGGACATGAAGACGACAGGCAAGGTTCGTCCGCACCAGACGCAGAATGAAGGGCTGGTGTTTGAGAAGTCGTCGCCAGGGAAGAAGGCCTACAAACTGGCGCCGCTGGATGTGCCTGCGGTGGATGCCGCGAAGCTGTTGGGCGACGCGCATCGCGAGGAAGCGCCTGGGCTGCCTGAGTTGAGCGAGATTGAGATCATCCGACACTTCACGCGGTTGTCGACGTGGAATTACGCGATCGACCTGGGAATGTATCCGTTGGGCTCGTGCACGATGAAGTACAACCCGCGAGTGAACGAGGTTGTAGCGCGCATCGAGGGACTGGCGGAGGCGCATCCTTATCGGCCCGAGGCCCTGGCGCAGGGCGCGCTTGAAGTAATCGACCTGCTGCAGAAATGCCTGATCGAAATCACCGGCATGGAGACGATTACGCTGCAGCCGGCGGCGGGCGCTCATGGGGAGTTCACCGGGATTCTGCTGATTCGCGCCTGGCATGAGTCGCAGGGCAATGCGCGGAGGAAGGTGCTGATTCCCGACTCAGCGCACGGAACGAACCCGGCGACGGCGGCGATTTGCGGCTACCAGGTGGAGAACCTGAAGTCGAATGCCGATGGGGGCATTGACCTGGAAGCGCTGGCGCGGCAGGTGGATGAGGATACGGCGGCTCTGATGCTGACGAATCCTTCAACACTGGGCGTTTTCGAGAACGAGATTCACAAGATCGCGGATATTCTGCACGCCAAGGGCGCGCTGCTCTATATGGACGGCGCGAATATGAATGCGCTCGTGGGCAAGGTGCGGCCGGGTGATTTCGGCGTGGATGTGATGCACCTGAACCTGCACAAGACCTTCTCGACGCCGCATGGCGGCGGTGGTCCGGGGTCTGGTCCGGTGGCGTGCAAGAAGTTTCTGGAGCCGTTTCTGCCGGTGCCGGTGCTGGTGAGACGAGCATCTTCGCCAGCCCAGGCACCCAGTTCTTCCCCGGTCCCCAAAGGCGAGGGACCGGGGGCACCCGAAGAGTTGACTTCGCTGGCGTGGGAGTATGACCGGCCGCAGTCTGTTGGCCGGGTGCGTGCCTTCTACGGCAATACAGGAATGTTCATCCGGGCGCTGGCCTATATTCTCGCGAACGGACCGGACGGGTTGCGGCAGACGACGGAAGACGCGGTTCTGAATGCGAATTACATCCGCAAGAAGCTCGAGGACCTGTACGAGCTGCCATACAAGACGCCGTCGATGCACGAGGTGGTCTTTAGCGACAAGCGGCAGGCGGGCAAGGGCGTGAAGACGGGCGATATCGCTAAACGGTTGATAGATTATGGGTTCCACCCCTACACGGTGAGCTTTCCCCTGATTGTGCACGGGGCGCTGATGATCGAGCCGACGGAAAGCGAATCGCTCGAGGAACTGGACCTGTTTATCGCCGCGATGCGCTCGATTGCGCGCGAGGTAGAGGAGACGCCGGAACTGGTGAAGACGGCTCCGCACTCAACGCGGGTTTCGCGGCTGGACGAGGTTCAGGCGGCCAGGAAACCGGTTCTGCGCTGGCGGCCGGGCCAGGACTCGGGCCAGGGCTATTGACCTGGGCGCGCCCGGTCGCCTGTTGACGCGCCGGGTGCAGGCAAACTTTGGTTCATTGCCCTTGTGACCAATTCGCGGAATAATGATTTCCTCCCGCGCGTGAGGCGGGACCCTGCGGCTATATCAGACGGGACCATGTCTCGAGTCGAAGTCCGTCAACGGCCGGCGGGGAAGGCAAGGAGTCAGTCGAAATGACGGCTAAGTCTCTGGAAGATGAGAGCGGGCAAGTCCTAGTCTTATCATTACTTAGTGTGATGCTGCTGATGGCGTTTCTGGCCCTGGCCATCGATGTGGGCACGCTGTTTCGGGCGAGGCGCAACATGCAGATTGCTGCGGATGCGGCTGCGGTGGCCGGTGCGCTCGATTACAAATACAACGTGTCAATGACATCGGCGGTAGCGGCGGGAAAAGCGGCGGCGCTAGCAAATGGTGTAACCGATGCCAGCTATGTCACCATCAAGACCCCGACCAGCGGATACCACCAAAGCGTGGGCTACATCGAGGCCGATATCAGCCAGCCGAATCCCACGTTTTTCATGCGGTTGTTCAGTTTTGCCTCGGTCAACGTCTCGACGAGGGCAGTGGCGGGAACGGGCGCCAACAGTGCGTGTATCTGGGCGCTGGCAAAGTCTGGAACCGACGTTTCACTGACGGGGTCGGGATCAATCACCGCGCAGAATTGCGGGATTTATGACGACTCGAGCGCGAGCGATGCCTTGACACTGACGGGCAGCGGTTCAGTCTCAGCGCAGTCGATCGGCATTGTGGGTAGTTACAAGAAGACCGGTTCAGGAAGTCTTCACCCGAGTCCGCCGACGACGGGCATGGCTCCTGCGGCGGACCCGCTGGGCTTGTCGACGCCGAATTTCACGCCGAGCACGAGCTGCTCGGGGTCAGCCAGCGTGTGCGCGCCAAGCAACACGGGCAGCAGCGCGATGACGCTGAACCCCGGAACGTATACCTCGATCTCCAATACGGGAAGCGGCACGCTAACGCTGACTCCAGGGAACTACACGATCACCGGTAGCCTCACGAATACGGGCAGCGGAAAGCTGGTGCTGGGCGCGGGCAATTACACCATCGGTGGGAATTTCAACAGCACCGGAAGCTCATCTATATCGATCGGGTCCGGCACCTACACCACCGGTGGGAGCATCAACCTTACGGGGTCGGGTTCTCTCGCGGGGTCGAGCGTGACGCTTATCAGCGATGGCAGCACGACGATCACCGGCAGCGGCAGCATGAGCCTTACGGCGCCGACTTCCGGGTCGTACAACGGCGTGCTGGTCTTCGAGCCCTCCGGGGATACGGGCGCGGTGAAGCTCACGGGTTCCGGTGGGGCTACGCTTCAGGGAATCGTCTATGCTCCGTCGTCGCCGCTGACTCTGACCGGGTCGGGAAGCATGACCGTGTCTCTGGACATCATTGTGGATTCGCTTTCAGTCACGGGCAGCGGCTCAATCACGGACACGAACTATGCCGCGGTGACGAATACAAATACGGCACTTTCAAAACTTGTGATGGTGGAGTAGACATGCGACGTTTATGGAGTTTAATCGGCGATAGAGCTTGTGCAAGAGTTGGAGATTGGTGCAGAAAGACGGGCCGGGAGCGCGGTCAGGCTCTGATTGAGACTGCTGTAACGCTTCCGATTCTGTTGCTGCTGCTGGGTGGGGCGGTTGAAATCGGCCGAGCCGCCTGCGCTTCGATCGAGGTATCCAATGCAGCCCTTGCCGGCGTGCAATACGGCGCTCAGAATTCGACCACTGCGGCGGACACCACAGGCATCCAGACGGCGGCAGCCAACGATGCACAAAACATCACTCTGGACCCCACGACCGTGTCGCATTCCTGCACCTGCTCAGACGGAACGGCTTCGACCTGTCAGCCAACGGATTGCCCGGGCGCAAATATTGAGACCATTCTGACAGTTCAGACGCAGTCGGACTTCGCTCCCGGGCTTCATTTTTACGGAGTTCCAGCGACGTTTACATTAAAGGGCCAGGCGACCCAAAAGGTACTCCAATGATCCTTCTTTCCCGCGAAGACGACGAGACAGCCGCGAGAAACGGGCACGCCTTCCCATTCCTTTCCTCTTTGCGGAAAGGGGTGAGGCCATTGTGTCAGAGGCTTGGCGCGGGAGACGACGCCGGCGCGACCATTGTGGAGTTTGCCGTCGCATCCTCTGCACTCTTCATGCTGCTGTTCGGAATCATCCAGGCGTGTCTCGCGCTCTACACCTACAATTACGTCTCCGATGCGGCGCGAGTCTGCACGAGATACGCTTCAGTGCGCGGTTCGAGCTGCTCCGGCATGCCGGACTGCAACGCAACAGGAGCCCAGATTCAGACCTATTTGCGCAGCATTCCGTATCCGGGGATCAATTCGAGCGATCTCAATGCTTCGGCTGCCTGGTATAGCGCGAGCGCGACGCAACCCACAACCTGGACAGCCTGCGGAACTCAATGTAATGCGCCTGGTAACGCGGTGGCTGTGCAGGTGACGTACGCTTTCCCGTTGCATATTCCTTTCTGGGCGAATGCGACGGTTGACCTGAGCAGCACGTCACAGACCGTGATCTACAACTGACGCAAACAAGTGCCGGCTCGGCAGCCGGCATTTCCCCAGGAATGGTTGTCGTTTCGGGTGGCCATCCGGATTCCCACACATCCTTCTGGCGATTCACAGAATCGCGGGTCAAGGGAATCGCCCTAAACTCGAAGCATGGCTACCATCCCCAACCTGAGCCTTGATTCGGGGCTGCCGGCGAATATCGACGCCGAGCGGACGATCCTGGGCGCGATCCTGCTCGATAACGCGGCTCACTCCGAAGCCGCAGAAAAACTCGAAGCGGACGACTTTTCGCTGGATTCGCACCGCCGCATCTTTCTGCGCATGAGCGAGCTGATCAACTCGCAACGCGCGGTGGACATTGTTACGCTCTCGAACGAGCTGGCGCGGTTCAAAGAGATCGAGACAATTGGCGGGGTCGCGTACCTGGCGTCATTGACCGAGGGTCTGCCGATGCGGCCCGTCATCGACGAATACGTTCGGATTGTCAAGGACAAGAGCCTGCTGCGGCGGCTGATGGCGATCTGCTCGGCGGCGATTGCGCGCGCGGCCGACCAGAGCGAGACGGCGCTCGAGGTGCTGGGCGCGGCGGAGACGGAACTGCTCGAAGTGAGCGAGCGGGGCGTGACGCATGGATTTCAAAGTCTCGACCAGATTGTGGCGCACTCCTTTGGTTCGATTGACAATCTCTACAAGGAGAGCCGCGAGGTCACGGGACTGGCGACGCACTACACGGTGCTGGACCAGATGACGAGCGGATTGCAGAAGGGCGAGCTGGTCATTATCGCGGCGCGGCCTTCGATGGGCAAGACGGCGCTGGCGATCAACATCGCGCAGAACGCGGCGGTACAGACCAAGGCGGTTGTGGCCGTGTTCAGCCTCGAAATGAGCAAGGAGTCGCTGCTGCGACGCATGCTCTCGTCGCAGTCAAACGTGGACCAGCGCAAACTGCAAACGGGTTTTCTGGGGCGCGACGATCACGGCAAGCTGCAGCACGCGCTGGAGCAGCTTGTGGAGGCGCCGCTCTTCATCGACGACACGGCGGGCATTTCGCTGGCCGAGATGCGGGCCAAGGCGCGCCGGCTGAAGCAGAACTCGGGTGGCCTGGACCTGATTGTGGTGGACTACCTGCAGCTTATGTCGGCGACGCTGCCCTCGGCGGGCGGCAAGCGGTATGAGAACCGCACGCAGGAGGTGTCGGCGATTTCACGCGGGCTGAAGGCGTTGGCGAAGGAGCTGAATGTGCCTGTGATTGCGCTGTCGCAGCTTTCACGTGCCAGCGAGCGGCGCGGCGACGACAAGCGGCCGATGCTGAGCGATCTGCGCGAGTCGGGCTCGATCGAGCAGGATGCCGACGTGGTGGCGTTCATCCACCGCGAGGCCTACTACAACCG
>JBATYG010000602.1:0-1627 GCA_049673945.1 Occallatibacter sp. | reverse complement strand
CATGAACCAGGTCTTTGGCAACCTCATTGAGAACGCACTCAAATACGGAAAGGACGGCAAGCGCGTTCTCGTCGGAGCCCGCCAGCTCGAGGGCGAAGTCGAATTCTTCGTGCAGGACTTCGGACCGGGCATCGCGTCAGAACACCTGGAGCGCATCTTCGAGCGCTTCTACCGGATCGATAAGGCGCGCTCCCGCGACTTCGGAGGCACAGGCCTCGGCCTCGCCATCGTCAAGCACATCGTGCAGGCCCACGGAGGCCGCGCCTGGGCTGAAAGCGAGCTCAGCGCCGGCGCCGCCTTTCATTTCACACTGCCCCTGGCCGCGCAGCCGCAGCACAGTGAGGAGTCTGCGGTTGCTCCCACAGCCGGTCTCTAGGCCCACGTTAAAGAACGTTGAATTCGCCATCCGATTCAACTTCCCGTAACATAGCCCGTTGAAAATCGGGGATGAAATCAGAGCAAAGCTTGACGTCCGCTCCCGCGCCCGCACGGGTGCTCAGCTCTCAGGCCTTTGCCACCTTTTGAAGGAGCTATCCGTGAAGAAAAATCTCATCGCCGTCGGCCTGTTGGCCCTCTCTTCGCTCGGTGTCGCCCAGGCCCAGAAGCTGACCGGTGCGGGCGCGACTTTTCCGTACCCCATCTATTCCAAATGGTTCAGCGAGTACAGCGCGGCGCATCCCGGTGTTGAAGTCAACTACCAGTCCATCGGCTCCGGCGGCGGCATCCGCCAGGTCACCGCGGGCCTCGTCGACTTCGGCGCCTCCGACATGCCGATGACCGACGAGATGCTCAGCCAATCGAAGATCAAGCTCATCCACATTCCCACTGTGCTCGGCGCCGTCGTCCCTGTTTACAACGTTCCCGGCATCACTGACATTCGCTTCAGCGGTGACGTCCTTGCCGACATCTACATCGGCAAAATCTCCAACTGGAACGACGCGCGCATCGCAAAGGATAACCCCGGTGTGAAGCTGCCTGACCAGAAGATCATCGTCGTGCATCGTTCTGACGGCTCCGGCACCAGCTTCATTTTCACTGACTTCCTCAGCAAGGTGAGCAAGGACTGGTCCGAAGGCCCCGGCAAAGGAACCTCCCCCAGCTGGCCCGTCGGCGTCGGCGGCAAAGGCAATGAGGGCGTCGCCGGCCTCGTCCGCCAGATGCCCGGCGCCATCGGCTACGTCGAGCTCATCTACGCCCTCCAGAACCACATTTCCTTCGGCACGGTGAAGAACGCTTCGGGCAACTGGATCAAGGCTTCCATCGAGGGCGTCACCGACGCCGCTGCCGGTGTCAAAGCCATGCCCGCTGACTACCGCGTCTCTATCACCGACGCGCCCGGCGCCAACGCCTATCCCATCTCGAGTTTCACGTACCTGCTCGTCCCCGCCGACACCGCCAACCCCGGCAATCGCGCCGTGCTCAAAGACATGCTTAGCTGGATCATCAAGTCTGGCGAAGGGGAGGTTTCCGCACTCTCCTACGCGCCCCTGCCCGAGAGCCTCCAGCAGAAGGTGCTCCAGACCGTCTACGGGCTCAAGTAGAGAAACGTGCTCCAAAAACACCGCGGGTCCGGCCTACACGCCGGACCCGCAGCCTTTGCGATCGCATCCCGGTCCAGCTTGAATCC